>JAJKJU010000105.1 GCA_021153565.1 Rhizobacter sp. | reverse complement strand
TTTCGAACGTGTCCGAGCAGCACGTCAAAAGGCGCCTGATCTAGGCGCAAAGCGCAGCCATAGCTTGGCTATGGCGAGCATTTGCAACGACGAGCAGGGGGGCTTTTGGCGTGATGAGCGGCCATGATCGAAAAACTCTCAGCCTCCGAGTCGAGCTGATGTCCGCAGGCACGCCAATTGCCCCTGCGCGAAGGCAACCGAGTCAAGGGGACAAGCATGCAAGAATCGGCAAGCATCCACATGCAACGCCAGACGATAGACACAACCGCGCCTTCGTTCGAATCCCTGCATCACGAAAACGAAAACGGCTTTTGCGTCATGGCCGACTCGGCACCCGTGATGCTCTGGGTGGCCGGGCCAGACAAGCAGTTCGAGTGGTTCAACCGGGCGTGGCTCGAGTTCACCGGCCGCACGCGGGCTGACGAGCGCGGTTCAGGATGGTTCGCCGGCATTCACGAGGAAGATCTCGAACGATGCATCGGCATCTATCACGCGAGCTTCGATGCACGCCAGCCCTTCACCATGGACTTCCGCCTCAAGCGCCAGGACAACACGTACCGCTGGGTGCTGGCCACGGGCGTTCCACGCCATGCACCGGACGGCAGCTTCCACGGCTACACCGGAAGCTGCATCGATATCCATGAACGCAAGGAACTCGAAGAGCGGCTTGCCGAACGCACGCGCGCCTTGCGCGTGGCCGATCGCCGCAAGGACGAATTCCTCGCCATGCTCGCGCACGACCTGCGCAACCCGCTCGGCCCGATCGCCAACGCCACCGCCATCTTGAAGATGATGGAAAGCCAGACGCCCGCAATCGCGCCGGTGCGGCAGATCGTCGAGCGGCAGCTCGATCAGTTGCGCCGCGTCATCGGCGACATGCGCGACGTCACGCGCATCACGCAGGCCAAGCTCGAGCTGCAGCGCGAGAAGCTCGCAGTGACTGATCTCGTGCGCGAGGCCATCACGAACGCCCAGCCGCAACTCGATCACCGTGGACACCGGGTCAACCTGCGTCCGGGCGATGAATCGCTGGCCGTCGCGGGCGACCCGATGCGGCTTGCCCAGGCCTTGTCGCACCTCATCGTCAACGCCGCGAAGTTCACGCCGGTGCCTGGCCAAGTCGAGGTCTTCACGAACGCCGAGGGACCCCTCGTGCAGATTCACGTTCGCGACCACGGTCAAGGCATTGCCCCCGATTTCCTGCCGCATGTGTTTGAGCCGTTCGCTCAGGAAAACCAGAGCAAGCCGCGCACGAACTCGGGCCTTGGCGTGGGCCTCACCATCGCCAAGCGTCTCGCTGAGCTGCACGGTGGCGACATCATCGGGCACAGCGGGGGCCGCAACCAGGGCGCGGAGTTCGTGCTCTCGCTGCCTCGGTTCGATGAATCGGAACTGTCTTGTGACGACCCTGCCGGTTCATCCGCCTTGGCGGGTGCGACGAGCTTTGCTGGCACTGCCTGAATTCTCCGACGGGTGATTGCGCAAGCGTCCGACACGGCACGGGTACATCGCTTGCCGATCCAGTCTCATCCATCACTTCCGGAGACTGACATGGGCAAGTACTTCATCGGCTGGTTGCTGGGCATCCCCGCAATCATCCTGGTGTTGCTGTACCTCATCTTCCACTGAGGCCTGCACATGAGCACGCCACGGGACAAGGCTGCCCGCCCTGAAGCGGGCAAGGACACGCAATTTGGCCGCGAAGGCGAAGGCGCTCACGCGCGCGACGCAGACAGCGGCGGACACCGCACGAAGGCAGGCGGCACTTATGGAGACTTCGTGCCGGACAAAGGCCAGCCACGCAAGAACGATGACCGCGATGCGAATCCGGTGAATCCAGCCATGGGTGATTACTACACTGGTGGAGGAAACATCGACCGCACCGCTGACGAGCCCGCCACGCGCAAGCCGTCATCAGGCGACGAAGAAGAAAGGATCGCGGAAGACAATCACAACAGAAGCTTCGACACGACACACATTCACAAAAGCACAACGAAGCGTTAGCTGTGGTGGCCCGCTTCGTGAAGGCACGGCGGTTGCCCGCTCTCAAGGACCTGATCGACTCCCTGGAAAGGTCCTTGCCATGCAAAGCGAACTGACATTTCGCGCGCCTGCGCTTGCCGCCCTGATGGCGGCGGCCCTCGTCGCCGGTTGCTCCACGGCAGCTCCGAACGAGCAACTGGGCATCTCGCGCACCACGATCGAAGGCGCGCAAAGCGCGGGTTCGAGCGATCCGTCCTCAGACATGGCATTGGCTTTGGCACGCGAAAAGCTTGCACAAGCCGACGCTGCCGCGCGTGCCAATGACCCTGCGAAGGCCCGACGCCTGGCCGAACAGGCCGAGGTCGACGCACTCGTGGCACGCTCGAAGTCCTCCGCCGACAAGTCTCGCAAGGCTGCTGCTGAACTGGATGCCAGTCTCGCGACCCTGCGTGAAGAGATGACGCGCCCGAGCACCGCCACGACGACGCCTGTGCGGCCCTGACAACGATCAGCAAAGGAACAAGTCATGAAAACCCGATGGACAACATTGGCAAGCAGCATCGCGGCGACTCTCGCGCTCGCTGCATGTTCCACCACCCCGCCGCGCAGCAGCTACCTGGACGATGCGCACCGCAGCTATGACCAGGCCACCTTGAACGCCGACGTGTCGCGCTATGCACAAGGCGAACTTGCACGCGCACGCGACGCCTTGGAGCGTGCTGACAGGGCCTGGAGCGACAAGCGCGACGCCGAGGAGACCAGACACCTTGCTTACCTTGCGAGCCAGCGTACGCAAATGGCAATGAACATGGCGGAGCAACGTGCCGCAGATGCACGCATCGAGTCGGCTGGTGTCGAGCGCGAACGACTGCGCGCCGACCTGAGAACACGCGAAGCCCAGGTCGCGAACCGCAATGCGCAAATGGCTACGGCGCAGGCTCAGAACGCGCAGGCACAGGCCCAGTTCGCGCAGACGCAGGCTCAGAACGCACAGGCCTTGGCAGCAGCGGAAGCGGAGCGCGCCAATCGACTACAGCGCGAGCTTGCCGTACTGGCCGCCAAACCCACGGACCATGGCCTCGTGGTGATGCTGCAGGACGTGCTGTTCGACACTGGCCAGGCCACGCTCAAGGAAGGCGCGCAATCCAAGCTCGACCAGTTGGCGTCCGTGCTCAAGAACCACCCCGAGCGTCGCGTGATGGTCGAAGGCTTTACCGACAGCGTGGGCAGTGGGGATAGCAACCTTGTGCTGTCACGTGCTCGCGCGGAATCGGTGCGAAATGCCTTGATGGCTCGCGGCGTGCCAGCAGATCGCATTGAGGCCCGCGGCAATGGCCAAATGCGGCCAGTGGCGTCGAACAGCACGCAGGCCGGTCGGCAACAAAACCGCAGGGTGGAGGTGGTGTTCTCCGACGAACAAGGCAAGTTTGCGTCCGTGAATTGAGTCCGCGAGAGGGCTGCCTGATCACTGACAGCTGGCGCAAGGAGTACGGTTTGAAGGTCTGCGGCGGCAGCGCGAATGTGAATCTCAAGGGCCGCAGCCCACCTCCCGGCGGCCCCATCAGGGGAGTCAGGGGGCAAAAGCCCAGGGTGAGAGGTACGGCGGCGGCGGAGAGAGCGAGGCCTTGACTTCAGACGGCCCGGAAGCCCTCACCCCAACCCTCTCCCAGAGGGAGAGGGGGCAAGTCGGACGCCTAAAACCCATTTCGAATACCCACAACTTCGTCGAATACCCACAACTTCGTTCGCCGTTTATTACTCCCTCTCTCCGGGAGAGGGTGGGGGTGAGGGCGACGGCGGTGAAGAGAACGAGGCCTTGACTCCAGACGGCCGAAAGCCCTCACCCCAACCCTCACAGAGGGAGAGGGGGCAAGTCGGTCGCTTAAAACCCATTTCGAATACCCACAACTTCGTTCGCCATGTATTACTCCCTCTCCCTCCGGGCCCCTCCGGGAGAGGGTGGGGGTGAGGGCGACGGCGGTAAAGAGAACGAGGCCTTGACTCCAGACGTCCGGAAGCCCTCATCCCAACCCTAGGGCGCAAGTCGGTCGCTTAACCCTTTTCGAATACCCGCAACTTGGCTGGAGAGTTCGCCCTGCACTCCCTCGCCCCCTGGTCCACCCCAAGCCCCATCAATGCACGCTGCTCTGCACCTCGTCTTCCCTCTGCTTTTCAGCCGGCAGAACAGCCGGATCAGGCCCCGTTTGCGCACCGGTCATCGGCAGCGCCCCGCCCTCGCCTTCCCACCGTTGCACCGGCACGGGCTTCGCCTTGGGTACTTCTTGCCGACCGCTTAACCGCATTTGCTTGCTCAGCGACCACAGCGTGCCCGCGCCCAGGGCAAACAAGCCTACGGAAATCACTCGTTTGATCATGGTATACCTCGTTGAGACAATGAACAGATGCCGCGCCGTCAATCTCGCGATGCGCGGCCGCGTGAACCTCACGCGGCAACTGTCGTGCCCACCGGCATACGGCTTGCCCGCATCCTGGAGAGCGCACCGTGCGCCCGTCGCGACCGAAGGAGCGACCATGACATCCCGCAAGACACCGTCCACCCCGAAACCCCGGCAGAGACCACAGGCCAACCCTGCTGAGCCCGTGAAGCCCTCCGACGAAGCCGATCACGGCGATGCGATGCCGCACGATCATCCGCAGAGCGACCGGTCCTCACGCAGGCCCAGCGCAGACACCCGAGTGAACGACGGCGGCCGAAGCGGCAGCGAAGGCAATCTTGAAACCGGCACCGGGGACGACGAAGACTCGCGCAGCCGGCGCGGTGATCTGCGCCCCTAGTCCCGTAGTCGCCACAAGCCCATCCGCGGGTCGGGCGGGCAAGCACGAACCGATTGTCTTAAACCATGTCCTCGGGCCGAACCCACTTGTCGAAGTCTTCGCCGCTGACCCCCATTGCAAGCGCCGCTTCGCGCAGCGATCGCCCTTCTTTGTGTGCCTTGTGGGCGATCTTGGCGCAGCGGTCATAGCCGATGTGCGGCGCAAGCGCCGTCACGAGCATGAGCGAGTTGGCGACCAGTTGCACGATGTGCTCGCGATTGGCTTGGAGCCCCTTCACGCAATGCTCGTCGAAGCTCTTGCACGCATCAGCCAGCAGCCGGATGCTTTGCAGCAGGTTGTGCGCGATCAAAGGCTTGTAAGTGTTGAGCTCGAAATGGCCCGAGGCGCCACCCATCGTCAGCGCAACGTCGTTGCCCATCACTTGGCAGCACACCATGGTCAAAGCTTCGCACTGCGTGGGGTTGACCTTGCCCGGCATGATGGAGCTGCCCGGTTCGTTTTCGGGCAGCTGCAATTCGCCGATGCCACTGCGCGGGCCCGACGCGGCCAGACGCAAGTCGTTGGCAATCTTGTTGAGCGCCGTGGCTGCCGTCTTCAGTGCACCGTGCAAGGTCACCAACGTGTCGTGCGAGGCAAGCGCGGCGAATTTGTTCGGCGCGGTAACGAAAGGCAATGCGAACTCGCCCGCGAGACGCGCCGCCACCCTCGCTCCGAATTCCGGATGGGCGTTGAGCCCGGTCCCCACGGCCGTCCCGCCCAGGGCCAGTTCATACACCGGCGTCAACGCGGCAGCGATTGCCCCATGTGCCTGCGACAACTGGGCCTCGTACCCTGAAAACTCCTGCCCGAGCGTCAGCGGCGTCGCGTCCTGCAAATGGGTGCGGCCGATCTTCACGAGGTCTTTGTAGAGATCGGCCTTGGTGGCAAATTCGTTGCGCAGTCCTGCAAGCGATGGCAGCAGGCGCCGAGCCACCGCCACCGCCGCGGACACGTTCATCGCCGTTGGAAAGACGTCGTTCGACGACTGCCCCTTGTTGACATGGTCGTTGGGATGAACGAGCCGCTTGGCTCCCGCCCCGCCCCCGAGCGTCTCGGATGCGAGGTTTGCGAGCACCTCATTCATATTCATGTTGGTTTGCGTGCCGGATCCGGTCTGCCACACCACGAGCGGGAACTCATCGTCAAGACCGCCTTCCAGCACGAGGGTTGCCGCCGCCTCGATCGCGCGTGCGACATTGGCGTCCAGCAGGCCCAGTTCCATGTTGACCATTGCGCATGCACGCTTGATGGCGGCGAGGGCATGGATCAACTCGAGCGGCATGCGTTCGCCGGAGATTCGGAAGTGTTCGAGCGAGCGCTGCGTCTGCGCGCCCCAGCGCCGGTTGGCATCGACCTCGATGTCGCCCATCGAGTCGGTTTCGATTCGCTTGGTTGTCATGGCTCGCTCCGTCCTCATCAGTAGAAAGGCACAGCATGATTCCTCGGGCGGCGGTAAATCTTGCCCCCGGCTTGTCGGCGTTCGCAGCTTACGAGTTTCTCCGCAAGGCCGCGACACCAGGGGTCTCCAGCGACCTCTCGCCTGCTCAGAGGCTGAGAGCATTTCGAGCGTGTCCGAGCAGCACGTCAAAAGGCGCCTGATCGAGGCGCAAAGCGCAGGCATAGGTCGGGCTATGGCGAGCATTTGCAACGACGAGCAGGGGCCTTTTGGCGTGATGAGCGGGCATGATCGAAATACTCTCAGCCTCTCAGGTTGCGCCGGGCACATCACTTGCCATCAGGGCTCACCCACGCTAGTCGCCCAAGGATCGAATCGTGCCCACTGTCGCCACCGCTGAAAAGAACACCGTTGACGCGCCTCCTGCAGTCACCCGCACAGTTTTGTACGTCGAAAATCATCCGGTCAACGTGCTTTTGATGCAGGCCGTGTTCGCCGAGCGACCGGAACTGCGCCTGATCGTGGCAAACACGGGCGAAGCCGGGCTATGCGCCGCCATTGAATCCAGACCCCAGCTGCTGTTGCTGGATCTGCAGTTGCCCGACTGCCACGGCGCCGATCTCTTGCAACGAATGCGCGAGGTCGATCACCTGCGGAAAGTGACCGCGGTCGCCATCACCGCCGACGGCGCGAGCGATCTGACCAAGCGGGGCTTTCGCGACATCTGGCACAAGCCCATGGACATGCGCACGATGCTAATGCGGCTCGACTGCCTGCTCGCCGAACCGGAGATTGAGCGCGATAAAGCCGCTCGTCCAAAGATGAAAGAGGCAACTGCTTGGACGCCCGCTGCGCGCACCCGCACTCGTCGTCCTGCACCCGATCCTATCCCCTTCCCCAACCCCGCGCAGCACTCCTCGGATGCGCAACACGATTTCCACGAAGTCACGGTGGCAGTGACTAGCTGTTTCACAGGAGAACACTCATGAGTCCAGGCACACCCGCGGACAAGGCCAAGGGCGGCACCGTCCAAGGCGAAGGCGACTACGAAGCCGGCCGCCATTTCGACAAGTCGGAGCAGGACTTCGTGAAGTCGGGCAAAGCGCAGGAACGTGCCGGCAAGGCCCGACCGACAGACGCGGCGGAAGCGGCTGAGCTCAACCGGGCAGAGCAGGAAGGAATGTCGCATTCAAAGGGCGAGGCACCAGGCGATCTGAAGAAGAAGCCTCAGCCCAGACCCAGCAAACCCTGAGAGGCTGAGAGTATTTCGAACGTGTCCGAGCAGCACGTCAAAAGGCGCCTGATCTAGGCGCAAAGCGCAGCCATAGCTTGGCTATGGGGAGACGAGCAGGGGGGCTTTTGGCGTGATGAGCGGGCATGATCGAAAAACTCTCAGCCTCTGACTCCTGAACGCCGCCGCAGCGCCGGTGTGCGAGCCAACTGCACGAGCTTCTCAAAGGAACTCTTGTGCCCATCATTTTCGACATCACCCACACGACCGAATACCGCTATGCCAAGCCGGTGGACTTGGGTGAGCATCGCCTCATGTTCCGGCCGCGGGACAGTCACGACCTGCGTGTACTGGCGACCGATCTGCAAGTGGAACCGCCAGCCAAGGACATCCGGCTCATCCAGGACGCCTACGAGAATTCAATCGCGCTCGTGCAACCCGGGGGGCCGTCTCAAACTCTCAAGTTCACGTGCGAGTTCACCGTCGAACACACGGGCTCGCGCGCGCTCGACCTGCCACTGAGCCCGGGCGCCGAGCACTATCCTTTTGAATATGCGTTCGAGGACCGCCAAGTGCTCTCGCACTATCTCGCGCCCTACTACGACGCGGATGAAACATTAATGGCCTGGGCGCGCGAATTCGTGGGCCCGGACAGCAGGCAAATCCTCGTGGACATGACGCGCCGAATCCGAGAGACCATGAAGTACCAGCCGCGCGACGAAGAAGGCGTGCAGTCGCCGCGCGAGACGCTCGAATCCAAGCAGGGCAGCTGCCGCGATTTCGCGACCCTGATGATCGAGGCCGTGCGACGACTGGGTTACGCGGCGAGGTTCGTGTCGGGCTATGTCTACACCCCCGAACCCAATGCGCCTGAGAAAACAGCACCCGGCGCCACCCACGCGTGGGTGCAGGTGTTCCTGCCAGGTGCTGGCTGGATCCCTTTCGACCCGACCAACAACCTGATCGGCGGAACCGACTTGATCCGCGTCGGCGTGGCCCGGCACGCGAGCTTCGCGACACCGGTCAGCGGTACATGGACCGGTACGAAGGATGACTATCTCGGAATGACGGTACTCGTCTCGGTGAAGAGACGGTCGGAGTAGGGCCTGTTAACAGGCCCTGGTTCAGACGTCGTTGCCGTCGCCCTGCGAGGGGCCCTTCTCAGGCACTGTCGAATACTCTTTCAATCGGTTGTAGAGCGTCTTCAAGCTCACACCCAAGGTCGCGGCCGTCTTCTCCTTGTGCCGACCGAAATACTCGAGCGTTGCCAAAGTCACCTGCCGCTCGATCTCGGACAGTGGCGTCCCCACACGGATCTGCAGCACCGGAGCGCCTGTCATCAAGGGCAGTGGCGCATCCATCGTCGGCAGGCATTCGTCGACGATGGTGCTGTCGGGCGCCATCACATAACCGCGGTGCACGATGTTGCGCAGCTCACGCACGTTGCCCGGCCAGCGGTAGCCTTGCAATCGCGCCAATGCAGCTGGTGCAAAGCGCTTGACCTGCCCTTCGCGGCGGGAAATCTCGTCAAGGAAGTGCTCGGCAATGAGCGGAATGTCTTCGCTGCGCTCGCGCAAGGGTGGCAGGTGGATGGGGAACACATTCAGCCGATACAGCAAGTCTTCACGCAGCTTGCCGGCCTGCACCGCATCCATCGGATTGCGGTTGGTGGCGGCGATCATGCGCACGTCGGTTTCGAGTACCTGGGTCGAACCCACGCGCATGAACGTGCCGGTTTCCAGGACGCGCAGCAGCTTGACCTGCAGGTCCAAAGGCATCTCGGTGATTTCGTCTAGGAACAGCGTCCCGCCGCTCGCCCGTTCGAAGAAGCCTTGATGCTGGCGATCGGCGCCAGTGAAGCTCCCTTTCTCGTGGCCGAAGATTTCGCTTTCGATGAGGTGCGGCGAAATCGCGCCGCAGTTCACCGCAAGGAAAGGCTTGGCCCGGCGACGGCTCAGATCGTGCACGGTGCGCGCCACGACTTCCTTGCCGCTGCCGCTTTCACCCGTCACGAAGACGGTGACTGCCGTGCCTGACACGCGAAGAATCTGCTCATATACCCGCCGCATGCCGGCAGAACGCCCCCACAGAAGGCCGAAATGGCCTTCTGCTTCCAGGCTCGACTGCAAGCCGTCGGCCTCAGCACGCAGCGTGGACGGCTTGGTCACACGCGACAAGATGCCGTGCAACTGTTTCATGTTGAGCGGCTTGACGAGATAGTCGGCCGCCCCCAGGCGCAATGCCTGGATGGATGTTTCGAGACTCGCGTGCCCGGTGATGAGCACGACTTCGGTGTTGGCCAGCAGCTTGCCATCTTCGAACAACTGCATGCCGCTTCCGTCGGGCAGCATCAGGTCGAGCAGAACGATGTCGGGCTCTTGCAGCGCGAGTTGCCTGCGGGCATCGCGCAACGATCCGGCGGTGGCCACCGTGAAGCCCTCGGTCGCAATCAACGCGGCCATCATTTCTGCAGAGTCTGCTTCGTCGTCGACAACCAATGCGTGAGGCATTGTTTACTTCCTCCAGTGAATCCGCAGTTCGTGTCGGGCTGCGCAGTTGTGCTGAGCGTCCGTCGTGACCGGGGACCTCGGGGCCGACTCAGGGAGCGGCCGATGTGCCATTCGATCGATGCCGGCTACGCGTTTCGGCCGGCACCTTCAGCAGTACGCGTAGCCCTTAGGCGGGCTACAGCAGTTGGGGCATTATGTGCGATTGAGCAAGCCCCTTCCATCTGTAATTGACTGTTTCCGATAGGCTCGAACGGGCACGATCGATGCAGTCCACAGGTTTGTCACCGAAGACATTTCGCGCAGCGATTACAGCCACGGCGAACTCGTGCAAAGTGGATGCCGTGGCGTGTGGCGCGACGCATTGATGCCGGGCAAGTTGCCTTCAACACTATGCCGGCAAGATCGAACTCGTGCCAACCAGCAACTTCATGCTGATGTGAAAGTCTGGAGAATGCGGATCGAACTTCGATTCGAACCTGTGCGAGATCGCGCTCATCACCAAAATGCGTTCAAGCGGCAGCGTCCGCTATCGTTGATAGTTCAACTCGCGATGCTTGTTTGCTGCGATTTCCCTTTGGGAAAACTAGCAAGAGACTGAAGCATGAGCCGGCGATTCGAAGCGTCAGTGAGGCTCCAAGGCGACGGTGCCGACAAGCAGCTGATGCAGACGTTGATGCTGCGCCTGGCCGAGGCCTCGAGACTGAAGAGGCTGAGAGTATTTCGATCATGCCCGCTCATCACCCCAAAAGACCCCTGCTCGTCGTCGCAAATGCTCGTCACAGCACGCGAGCTATGGCTGCGCCTTGCGCCTAGATCAGGCGCCTTTTGACGTGCTGCTCGGACCCGCTCGAAATACTCTCAGCCTCTGACTCCACGCGTCTCACTTGTGCCGCGGATTCCGCTGGGAGGCGGCGTAAGCGGCAATGCGTTCTCGACGCTGAAGTGAGGAGGTTGTAGCCAGGGTGAAACCGGGGGATAGACCTTTACGCAAAGGCCCGTTCCCGGGTGCACCCGGGCCACGAGACTTATGCCTTCGCAGCGGCGGTCTTCTTCGCGCGCTTGTGATGCTTGGTCGCCTTCTTCGACCCCGTGCCGCTCGTGTTCACGGATTGCTGCTGATGCATCTTGATTTCCTGCGCATGACGCTCGACTGCGGCGGCCTTGGCCGGATCAGTGCTTTCGGTCACGCCCTCTGGGACCTTGGCAGTAGCAGCAAATGCGGTGGCGGACGCGAAAAGTGCGAGTGCAGTGGCAATGGTCTTCAAGTTCATGGATTGACTCCAGTGGGTTGGTAATAAACGGGAAACGGAGCCTCTCACAACCTGGTGGACGGTGTCTACGCCGACGTGTTGTCAGACGTTTCCTACACAGCGTCGTAATGGTAGGAGGTTGCTGACGACAATTTGCGGCCAGGGACGACTGCATCCCTCAGGGTCGAGGTCTATTCTGAAACTGGGCTCGCGACGCCGCACGTCGCGTTTTTCAACGCCAATCGAAGAGGTATCTGCATGAACAAGGATCAAATCAAGGGCGCCGCTAAGGAAGTCGCAGGCAAGGTTCAGAAGAACACCGGCGAGGCCATCGGCAGCACAAGCCAGCAGGGCAAGGGCATGGCCCGTGAAGCAGCCGGCAAAGCCCAGAAGAACCTGGGCGACGCGCGCGAAACTTTGAAGGACGTTGCCAAGGACACACATCGCAAGCCCTGATCCGTCGGGCATCGAGATCAACGGCCCCGGGATGGGCTGGGGCCTTTCACATCCGAAAACGTCATGGCAAGGAAGCCCATGTTGACCCGATGACATCAGCATCAGCATCCCGCCCTTGCGGGGCAGATGTGCACGCGGGCGATGTCGGGCACTTGATCGATAAACGGCAGGGGCCCGACTTTGTAGCGCCCTCGTGATACTCATAGGTCGGATAGGCCACAGGTCGTCAGCCAGATCAGGCTCATGGACGGAGTCGGCGCCTATCAGGCTCTCATCCAACGCGTGATCCCACTGTCCTATTGTGATCGGTCATGAAGGAGAGACCCATCATTGCGCGAACGTGAACCTGCCCAAGCTAAGAGACAAGGCGAACAGGTAGCCATATGAGAAGCGGTCGATACGGAAGATCGCCTCCCCACGAAGCGCTCGCCACTTGCCCATGAGAGCCATGAGCGCGCCGACCGCCACGGGAATGACAACCAACTTGGCGATGCGCCACGGTGCCGGTGTGAGGTGCGCCGAAATCACCAAGAGGCTGAGCCCGCCGAATATGGCGCCGAAGATTGTGTATCCGAGCGCGGCGAGCCAGGGGTTTGGTGGCTTTCGGAACGGTTCAGCCACGCAATGAAGGCCAAGTTCCGTTTTTGTTCGTCGCCCCGCGATTTCGTCTTGGGCTTCCTCCGCATCTTGCCTCGCGGCGACGCACTTGCCGTTTGACTAACCTTCGGCTCTGCTGATACCCGGTGCCGGGACTTGACAGGTAGAAAAAACAAACGGGCCGTAATGACCCGCGTTTTCTAGAGTTCTGGCGGAGAGAGCGGGATTCGAACCCGCGGGGGGCTATTAACCCCCACACGCTTTCCAGGCGTGCGACTTAAACCGCTCATCCATCTCTCCGGAGCCCGCGATTCTAGCCTCGAAACGACGAGACCATCGACTCTCATCAGCGTCCAGTCGAAATCAGCTGGAAGAGGTCTGCATGCATTGTCAAAAACCGGTCGACTGGGGCATCTTGAAGGAGAGTCAAGGTTTGTCTGCATATCCTCGACTTCTCTCAAGTGTGCATTTCGTCACTCCGAATCGCTGCGCGTGGCCATCGACAGGAAGAACCGCAATTTCGTCTCACCACAACGAGCCGTGGTCGAACACACTCGTCGCACCGCCAGCCCCTTGTGAAACGCCGAACATGTCTTGCCTCAAATCGCTCTTCCGCAATCCGACCCTGCGCCGGTACCTGCTGGGCCACCTGCTCATCCTCATAGGGGCCTATTTGATGGAGGTTACGAAGTCGATGCTGCCGATGGCGCTCGCCGCGTCCGCCGCATTGATGCTCATGGTGCCCTTGTTGCGGCAACTTGGTGGGCGTTACGCCAAGGCACGCAGCAGCGGGTCGAGGGAGCGCTGATCTGCCGCTCGGCGGAGGCGACTTCCCGCACCGTGTCCGCACCGGGCGGTTCGAGAAGTTGAGGTTATGGGAGTCGAGGTAGACCCAAGCGGTCGAACCAGGCGATCGTCAGCACACTGTTGAGCAGCTTCGCGCTGTTGCGCCACCAGCGTCGACTGTTCGCCCCCACTTTGCGGGCCACCTCAGCGCTGGCTCCCATCGCCAGCAGTACGCGGCACAGTGGTGCCACGTTGTCCACCGCTTGAGCTGATCGAGCACGCTTTCGCAGTTGCGTTTCGCTTCGTTCGCTGACTTGCACCCGCAAGAGTGCGCCCATGCTGGGCGCACCAACGAAAACGCCCCGTGCCTTCGGGGCGTCTCGCACACCGGAACGTATCGATCAAGCCGTCGCCGGCTCCGCCTTTGGCTTGTCGCTCTTCCTTGCCGGCTGGATGTCCAGCAAGGGCTTCTCGTCCGCATCAAGGTCGACTGTCAGGCGCCCTCCATCGACCAGACGCCCGAATAGCAGCTCATCCGCCAAAGCACGGCGAATCGTGTCCTGGATGAGTCGCTGCATAGGACGCGCGCCCATCAACGGATCGAAGCCCTTCTTGGCAAGGTACTTGCGCAAAGCGTCGGTAAAGGTCACTTCCACCTTCTTCTCGCCCAGCTGGCCTTCGAGCTGCAGAAGGAACTTGTCGACGACGCGCAGGATGATTTCTTCATCCAGGGCCTTGAAGCTCACTACGGCGTCAAGACGGTTGCGAAATTCCGGCGTGAACAGGCGCTTGATGTCGGCCATTTCGTCGCCGCTCTCGCGGGCGTTGGTGAAACCGATGGTCGCCTTGTTCATGGTTTCTGCGCCCGCATTCGTGGTCATCACAATGATCACGTTGCGGAAGTCGGCCTTGCGTCCGTTGTTGTCGGTCAACGTGCCGTGGTCCATGACCTGCAGCAGTACGTTGAAGACGTCCGGATGCGCTTTCTCGATTTCGTCGAGCAGCAGCACCGCGTGCGGCTTCTTCGTGATGGCCTCCGTTAGCAGGCCACCCTGGTCGAATCCGACGTACCCCGGGGGCGCGCCAATCAGCCGGCTTACCGCATGGCGCTCCATGTACTCTGACATGTCGAAACGGATCAGCTCGATTCCCAGAACATAAGCCAACTGCCGCGCCACTTCGGTCTTGCCAACCCCCGTGGGGCCGCTGAACAAGAAGGAGCCGATAGGCTTGTCCGGTTTGCCCAGACCAGAACGTGCCATTTTGATGGCGGACGCCAGGGCCTCAATGGCCGGCTCTTGCCCGAACACCACACTATTCAGGTCGCGGTCCAGACTCTTAAGCTTGGACCGGTCGTCGCTCGACACCGAGGCCGGCGGGATGCGCGCAATCTTCGCCACGATCTCTTCGACTTCGCTGCGGGTGATGGTCTTTTTCTGCTTGTTTTTCGGCAGGATGCGTTGCGCAGCACCCGCCTCGTCAATCACGTCGATCGCCTTGTCGGGCAGGTGACGGTCGTTGATGAACTTGGCCGACAGCTCGGCCGCCGCCTGCAGCGCACCCAGCGCGTACTTCACGCTGTGGTGCTCTTCGAAGCGAGACTTCAGACCCTTCAGGATTTCGATAGTCTGCTCGACGGACGGCTCGACCACGTCGATCTTCTGGAAACGCCGCGACAGCGCCGCGTCCTTTTCGAAGATTCCGCGATATTCGCTGAAGGTCGTGGCCCCGATGCACTTCATTTGGCCCGAACTCAGTGCCGGCTTGAGCAGGTTGCTCGCGTCCAGCGTTCCGCCCGACGCAGCACCCGCACCGATCAGGGTGTGGATCTCGTCGATGAAGAGCACGGAGTTCGGCTGGTCCTTGAGGTGTTTCAGCACCCCCTTGAGACGTTGCTCGAAGTCGCCGCGGTACTTGGTGCCCGCCAGCAGCGCCCCCATATCAAGCGCATACACCGTGGCCGTGGCCAGCACCTCGGGCACTTCACCCTGGGTGATGCGCCAAGCGAGGCCTTCGGCGATGGCGGTCTTGCCGACGCCGGCCTCACCTACCAGGAGTGGGTTGTTCTTGCGCCGGCGGCACAGGATCTGGATGACGCGCTCGACCTCGAGTTCGCGCCCGATCAAAGGGTCGATCTTGCCGTCGCGGGCCATCTGGTTCAGGTTCTGGGTGAACTGATCCAGCGGCGACCCCTTGCCCTCGCCTTCTTCCTTCTCGCCTTCAGCCCCGGCGCCATCTTGCGACTTCGCCGGCTCGGGTGGGTCGGATTTCTTGATGCCGTGGGCAATGAAATTGACAACGTCCAGGCGCGTGACGCCCTGCTGGTGCAAGTAGTAGACGGCGTGCGAATCCTTCTCGCCGAAGATCGCCACCAGCACGTTCGCGCCGGTCACTTCCTTCTTGCCGCTGCCCGTGGACTGCACGTGCATGATCGCGCGTTGGATGACGCGCTGAAATCCGAGCGTGGGCTGGGTATCGACTTCGTCGGACCCGCCGACGGTGGGCGTGTTTTCCTTGATGAACTGCAGCAAGCTTTTTCGCAAGTCATCAATGTTGGCGGAACAGGCCCGCAGCACCTCCGCAGCCGAGGGGTTGTCCAAGAGCGCCAAGAGCAGGTGCTCAACGGTGATGAACTCGTGTCGTTGCTGGCGTGCTTCGACGAACGCCATGTGCAAGCTGACTTCTAACTCTTGCGCAATCATGCGGCCTCCATAATGCATTGCAACGGGTGGCCGCCGCGCCGCGCGGCAGCCAACACCAACTCAACCTTGGTGGCGGCGACATCCTTTGAAAAGACGCCGCACACACCGCGACCTTCATGATGAATCTTCAACATGATCTGAGTCGCAGTCTCGAGGTCGCGCTTGAAATACTCCTGCAAGACCATCACGACAAACTCCATCGGTGTGTAGTCATCGTTGAGCAAGACCACTTGGTACATCGGTGGTGGGACCACCTTGGCCGTCTGTCGTTCGACGACGACGGCCCCCTGGCCGTCGTCGGGCGGCCGGGGAACCCCCTCTGGTGGGGTGGCGGGCGGTGAAGGAGGCTCCACTGGCATGCATTCATTCTATCGAGTTGATGGTCTGCAGTTGCACTGTTGACATATTGAACCCACCGTGCGAACCACAAGCCCGGAAATGCGTCACGCGCGCCGCGCTATTCCGCATACATGTTGCAAATGATGACCGGGCTTGGAGCGGATTGACAGCCCCCTTGTTCCGCCAACACTGACTATCCCGCGACGTATTGACAGTGCCGGGCGGCGCCACCCAGAATGCGCGCTGAAAACAACAGGAGGTGGGGTATGGCCCACGGGACAGTCAAGTGGTTCAACGATGCCAAAGGCTTCGGATTCATCGAACCGGACGGAGGCGGCGAAGATGTGTTCGCCCATTTCTCCGCGATCCAGATGGATGGATTCCGAACGCTGAAGCAAGGCGGCAGGGTTAGCTACGATCTGGTTCAGGGCCCCAAAGGCCAGCTCGCCCAGAACATCTCCCCGGTGGAGACGTCCGTCACAGCAGCGCGCCCGCAAGTGGCCGCAGGCAGTCCGCAGGCTGTCGCCGGCTGAGAGGCTGGGAGTATTCGAACGTGTCCGAGCCGCACGTCAAAAGGCGCCTGATCTAGACAAAGTGCAGCCATAGCTTGGCTATGGCGAGCATTTGCAACGACGAGCAGGGGGCTTTTGGCGTGATGAGCGGGCATGATCGAAAAACTCTTAGCCTCTGAGCCCGCTCTACCCCTCCAAGAGAGTCCAGAAAGCAAAAGCCCGCCTTGCAGCGGGCTTTTTGCGTTAGCTGACCTGGAAAACCTGACCAATCGTCAGGGTGGACAGTCGGGCATTTCGCTGCACGACCTCAGCAAACGCTCCAAACATCACATGTTGTCGATCATCACCTGGCCGAAGCCGGAGCATGACACCTGCGTCGCCCCCTCCATCAGGCGCGCGAAGTCATAGGTGACCTTCTTCGACAGGATCGACTTCTCCATCGAGCTAATGATGAGGTCGGCAGCCTTGGTCCATCCCATGTGGCGCAACATCATTTCGGCTGACAGGATCTCGGAACCCGGGTTCACGTAATCCTTGCCAGCGTACTTCGGAGCCGTCCCGTGGGTAGCTTCGAACATCGCGACGGAGTCAGAAAGGTTGGCACCGGGGGCGATGCCGATGCCGCCGACTTGCGCCGCAAGAGCGTCGGAGACGTAGTCGCCATTCAGGTTGAGTGTGGCGATCACGGAGTACTCGGCCGGTCGCAGCAGAATCTGCTGCAGGAACGCGTCGGCGATGGAATCCTTGACGACGATGTCCTTGCCGGTCTTCGGGTTTTTGAACTTGACCCACGGGCCACCGTCGATCAGCTCGGCGCCGAATTCGGTCTGCGCCAATGCGTAAGCCCAGTCACGGAAACCTCCTTCCGTGAACTTCATGATGTTGCCCTTGTGCACGATGGTCACAGACGGCTTGTCGTTGTCGATCGCATACTGGATGGCCTTGCGGACCAGGCGCTCGGTGCCCTCCTTCGACACCGGCTTGATGCCGACGGCCGACGTTTCGGGAAATCGGATCTTCTTGACGCCGAAATCGTCCTGCAGAATCTTGATGAGCTTCTTGACCTTCTCGCTGCCGGACTCGAACTCGATGCCGGCGTAGATGTCTTCCGAGTTCTCCCGGAAGATGACCATGTTGGTCTTGTGCGGCTCTTTCACCGGCGACGGCACGCCGTCGAAATACTGGATGGGACGCAGGCAGACGTAGAGGTCGAGTTCCTGCCGCAGTGCAACGTTGAGTGAGCGGATGCCGCCGCCAACCGGCGTGGTCAGGGGACCCTTGATCGACACCACGTACTCGCGAAGGACCTTGAGCGTCTCTTCGGGCAGCCACACATCGGGTCCGTAGACCTTGGTCGACTTTTCACCGGCGAAGACTTCCATCCAGTGGATCTTCTTCTTGCCGCCGTAGGCCTTTTCGACGGCGGCGTCCACGACTTTGATCATGACCGGCGTGATGTCAAAGCCGGTTCCATCACCCTCAATGTATGGAATGATGGGCTGGTCAGGGACGTTGAGCGAAAAGTCCGCGTTGACGGAAATCTTCTGCCCGCCTTCGGGCACCTTGATGTGCTGATACATGTGGTAAGGCTCCGCGGAATGGATGTCCGCAATGGATCGGGTTGCGTCGCGCTAAGGACATGGCCCAAAACGGAAAATTATTCCGGGCCATGTCCTAAGGCCAATAGGAATCGGTACTAAGCCAAAGATTCTATGTCAGCGAAGCTGTCAACCACCCTTCGCCACTTCCCGTTGAGGGCCAGCCTCCCACGAAGGGAGGCAGTTCAAACTTTCGAAAGGTATTCAAATGAACAAACTTCTGGCCGCCCTGATCGCTTCCCTCTTCGCCGCTGGCGCTTTCGCTGCTGACGCAGCCAAGCCCGCCGCCTCTGCCGCCGAAATCAAGGCAGAAGCCAAGGCCGAGAAGAAGGCTGAGAAGGCCGACAAGAAGGCTGCTGAAGCCAAGCCCGCCGCCTCCGCTGCCAAGAAGGACGAGAAGAAGGCCTAATAGCCTTGCCTCTGTCTCGTGTGGCCGATTCGACCCCGGCACGCACGCCACAAACGCCCGGCTTGTCCGGGCGTTTGTGTTGCTGCACCGCACTTCGCGGGTTCGCAGTCCATTCGATAATCCGAATCAACTCTGCTTCTGCTTCTGACATGAAGAACCTGTTGCGCTCGCTCGTGACTCTGCCCCTCACGGCCTTTGCCCTGCTGGCAAATGCCGATGACGGTCAGCCCAGGCTGGAGTCGATCCACCTCAACGCCGGCATCCACAACATCCAGGCCGAGGTTGCGCAGACGCCTGAGCAGCGCGAGATTGGTTTGATGTTTCGCAAGACCATGGGCAGCAACGACGGCATGCTGTTCGCATTCGAGCAGCCCGGAAAGCAGTGCTTCTGGATGAAGAACACGCTGCTGCCATTGTCCGTCGCGTTCGTCGCTGACGACGGAACGATCGTCAACATTGATGACATGAAGCCGCTGACGCTTGACGGGCATTGCTCGACCAGGCCTGTTCGCTTCGTGCTCGAAATGAATCAGGGTTGGTTTGCCAAACGCGGGATCAAGGCTGGAGAAAGGCTGTTGGGACAGCCTTTTGCCAAGCATTGATTTGTCGCTCAGGAAATCCTGGGCTACGAAACCAAAAGGCCGGTCATTGACCGGCCTTTTTTCGAACTGATGACTTGGTTCAAGCGAAGTTCGCTTGTGCGAAGTCCCAATTCACCAGCGACGCCAGGAAGGTCTCGACGAATTTCGGACGCAAGTTGCGGTAGTCGATGTAGTAGGCGTGCTCCCAGACGTCGATCGTGAGCAGAGCCTTGTCGCCTGTCGTCAGTGGCGTACCTGCCGCGCCCATGTTGACGATGTCGACCGAGCCATCGACCTTCTTCACAAGCCAAGTCCAGCCCGAACCAAAGTTGCCCACAGCGCTCTTGGTAAAGGCTTCCTTGAAGGCGGCGTAGCTGCCCCACTTTGCGTTGATCGCATCCGCAAGCTTGCCCTTGGGCTCTCCGCCGCCTTGCGGCTTCAGGCAGCTCCAGAAAAATGTGTGATTCCAGACTTGCGCGGCATTGTTGTAGATGCCACCCGATGACTTCTTGATGATCTCTTCGAGGCCGAGGCTTTCGAACTCGGTGCCCTTTTGGAGGTTGTTGAGGTTCACAACGTAGGCGTTGTGGTGCTTGTCGTGGTGGTACTCCAGCGTTTCGCGACTCATGTGCGGAGCGAGCGCGTCGTGCGAATACGGCAGCGGCGGCAGGGTGTGTTCCATGACTGTCCTTTCGATGCTTGTTGTGATGTCCTGGCAGGAGGTGAATTGTAGGCAGTTAAGAAGGCCCTTCTCGACCGTCGCATGAGCGCATGACGGCATGTCGCGCGGGGATTTGTTCAGTCGAGCGTCATGCTACGGGGTGACGACATCGACGGTGACTTGGGCGCTGCCATCAGCCAGGACGGCCTGCAAGGTTTGACCCACTGACAGTTGCCCAACCGATTGCACCGGCGTGCCGGTCTCGTCGGCAAGCCAGGCGTAGCCGCGGGCCAGGACGCGGCTCGGATCCAGCGCCGAAAGACGCGATCCGAGCGACTCGATACGCATGGAATGTCGCGATCGAAGCAGGCTTACCGCAGGTGACAAGCGAGTCCCATGTCGATGCAGCGCCGTATGTCGGGCTTCGATGGTGCGTTGCGCGGCAGTCGCAAGTCGCTGCGCCAGCATTGCGAGGCCGTGGACTTGCCGCTGCAAGGCACGCGTGGGTCGCGCCAGGCGGACTGCGCTCGCGTCAAGCCGCTGCTCGTGCGAATCGAGGATGTGCAGGATGCGCTGGCGCATCCTTCGCTCGATTGCGTCGAGCAAGGCGAGGCACTCCTGCCCTGCGAGCACGACCAGTTCGGCTGCGGCGGTCGGCGTCGGTGCGCGGACGTCTGCGGCGAAGTCACTCAAGGTCACATCGGTTTCGTGACCAACGCCGCTGATCACGGGAATGCGCGACTCGGCAATTGCCCGGACTACGCGTTCGTCGTTGAAGGCCCAAAGGTCTTCCAGCGACCCGCCTCCACGGCAAACGATGAGCACGTCGACCACGCCATGCGCCACCGCCTTGGCCATCGCATCGACCAATGCAGCCGGCGCCTCACTGCCTTGCACAAGGCTCGGATACACCACGACTTCCACGTGCCCCGCGCGCCGTGCAAACGAGGTCATCACATCGTGCAGGGCGGCGGACCCCAAGGAAGTCACGACACCAATGCGTTTCGGATAACGCGGCAATGCGCGCTTTCGCTGCGCGTCGAAAAGCCCTTCCGCCTCCAGCCGCGCCTTCAGCCGGAGAAATTGCTCGAACAAGGCGCCTGCGCCTGCGCGCTGCATCGACTCCACGACGAATTGCAGTTCACCTCGCGGTTCGTAAACAGCAATGCGCCCGCGAACTTCGACAAGTTGGCCGTCCGCCGGAGCGAAATCCATGAGACTCGCCGCCCTGCGGAACATCGCGCAGCGGATCAACACGGACTGCCCGTCAGCGTCTTTCAAGCTGAAGTAGCAGTGACCACTTGACGCTCGAGAAAACGCTGAGAGTTCGCCTCGCACAACGCAAACAGAGAAACGGCTCGCGAGCGTGTCGGCGACCGCATGAACCAGACCCGAGACGCCCCAAACGAGCCGCTGGGAAGCGAACCCCGAGGGCTCAACCACGCGCAAACCCAGGAATGGCGCGGCCCGAGAACCCCACAACCGCGCCAATACTGGCTTTGGCAGTCGCAGCACCTGTCATGTGCCTTTCACAATTACGCAAGTGCTTGATTTTCAAAGATTTCTTTCTGCCTAAGTTTTGAGCATTCCGTAGAATGCCCTGAGTTTTCGCGCTTTCGCGTCCAGCGCCAGCCAGTTGCCCACAAAGTTATCCACAGTTGTAGTGGATTGCGAACGGAGAATTGTCGTTTGCATGACAGCAAGGGGTGAAGACGCCTTGCCGGCCGCATCCAAAGCGCCATAATCGCGCGTCCAAAAAACGCTTGTCGACCGAAAGGACCGGATTGTTTTCAATCATAAGAGACGCTGGTTGGCCCATTTACCCGCTCCTTCTGTGCTCAATCGCAGCCGTGGCCTTGATCGTAGAGCGCCTGTTGAGCCTGCGAGCCGTGAAGGTCGCGCCCACCAATCTGCTTGAAGAAGTCATTTCGGTTAGCCGCGCAAGCCTGCCGGGAGCTGACGTGGTGAACAAGCTCGCACACAACTCGGTGCTGGGCCTCGTGTTCGCGACGGGCCTGCGTGCCGTGATCGCCGACCCGCGCATCACTGAGGAGTCGCTTCGCAACGCCTTCGAGGGCGCCGGGCGCGTCGCCGTGCACAAGCTCGAGCGCTACCTCAACACCCTGGGTACGATCGCTTCGTCGGCACCGTTGCTGGGCCTGTTCGGCACGGTGATCGGGATGATCGAGATCTTCGGCTCGCCGACCGCAAGCGGCGGCACCAATCCGCTGATGCTGGCGCATGGCATCTCGGTCGCGCTCTACAACACGGCCTTCGGGCTGATCATCGCGATTCCGTCGCTGATGTTCTACCGTTACTTCCGCGGCCTGATCGATGCGTACACACTCGAGCTCGAGCAGTCGAGCGAGCGGCTGATTCCGCACCTGATGCGCTTTGCCGTACCGCGCACGCCTGGACAGTGAGACGCGCTCCATGACGATGAACTTTCGCAAGCCACGACCGGAGGAACCGGAGATCAACCTGATCCCGTTCATCGACGTTCTGCTCGTGATCCTCATCTTCCTGATGCTCACGACGACCTACTCGAAGTTCACCGAACTGCAGATCAGCCTGCCCATTGCCGATTCCGAGAAGTCCAAGGACCATCCCAAGGAAATCATCGTGTCGGTGGCCGCTGATGGCCGTTACGCGGTGAAGGGCAAACCGGTCGACGGGCGCAGCGTCGAAGTGTTGACGACAGAGTTATCAGCCGCCGCCAACGGCGCCGAGGACTCCATCGTGATCGTGTCTGCCGACGCCACCGCCGCTCATCAAGCGGTAGTGAACGTGATGGATGCGGCCCGCCGCGCGGGCCTTGCGAAGCTCACCTTCGCCACGCAGACCTCAGGTGGCGAGGGCCGCTGACAGCCCTGCCGCCTCAGAGGCTGAGAGTATTTCGAGCGTGTCCGAGCAGCACGTCAAAAGGCGCCTGATCTAGGCGCAAAGCGCAGCCATAGCTCGTGCTATGGCGAGCATT
>JAJKJU010000104.1 GCA_021153565.1 Rhizobacter sp. | reverse complement strand
GTGGTCGATGGCTCATGCGCGGGAAAGACGGGCTGGATAGTCCTCGAAAAATTGGACCCCAGATCTCACGAGGCACGTGTCGATTGAACTTCAGTTGGGGTGAGGGCTGCGGCCGTTGAATCCAAGGCTGGTTGAGCGGCAAATTCGATTCGCGTACACAGCCCCAGCCCACATCTCGATCAGGTACATCGGGGAAGGCACGATGTCGCCGGTGACGCAGCGATTGCTGACATGACCTTAGCATTAGCAGCAACGTGTGGTGCAAGGACTTCAAAGCAATCTCGCGAACCGCTTTGTGAGATGCGGTGTTCTGGTATCGGCCAGCCAGGGTCAAGTTAACGTGGAGAATTGGCAATGGGCCCACGATCGCCCGTTGAAATGATCTTTCCGTCGTTTGGAGCTTTCGCCATGCTTGTCTTGCGCCAACTGTTCGACCCGACGTCGTCGACCTACACCTACCTGCTCGGCGATTCACAGTCCGGTGAGGCAGTCATCATCGATCCCGTGTTTGAGAACGTACGTCGCGACACGGCGCTGCTGCGCGAACTCGACCTGCGTTTGGTGGCCACACTCGACACCCACGTTCATGCCGACCACGTTACCGGGGCCTGGTTGCTGAAGCAGGCTTGCGGCAGCCAGATCATGCTCGCAGAGGCTTCAGGCGCTGCGAACGCAGACCGGTTGCTGAAGCACGGCGATCGCGTCTCGTTCGGCAAGCGTCACCTCGAAGTGCGGGCCACGCCGGGTCACACCCGCGGATGCCTCACCTACGTGCTGGACGACTACAGCATGGCCTTCACTGGCGACAGCCTCCTCATCCGCGGTTGCGGGCGTACCGACTTCCAGCAGGGCAGCGCCAGCTTGCTCTACCGGTCCGTGCAGGAGCAGATCCTGTCCTTGCAGCCTGAATGCCTGCTGTATCCCGGGCACGATTACCGCGGCCTCACGGTCACCAGCGTGGCGGAGGAAAGACGTTTCAACCCGCGTCTGGGCGGCGGCGTCAACACCACGGACTTCGAGGGCTACATGAACAACTTGGGCCTGCCGCATCCGAAGCTGATGGACATCGCGGTGCCGGCCAATCTTCGCTGCGGTCGGCCCGAGGGCAGTGCGACAGCGCTGCTGGAGCCGACCTGGGCCCCGCTGACCTGCACCTTCAGCGGCGTGTGGGAGATCCAGCCTACGACTCTGGCAGAAAGAATCGGCAGTACTCGTTCCGACGACATCCAGGTCATCGATGTTCGCGAGACCCGCGAATTCACCGACGCGCTCGGCCACATCCGCGGGGCGCTCCTCATGCCACTGTCTCAACTGGCGGCGCGCGCAGAAGAGATCGCAAGAGACCGACCGGTTGTGACCGTCTGCCGTTCCGGCGCACGGTCTGCCCAAGCCACCGTGCTGCTGCAGAAGGCAGGTTTCAAGGACGTGGCCAACCTTGCCGGAGGCATGCTCCGCTGGCGGGCCGAATCGCTGCCCGTCGACAACGGATCGGACTGATGACTGGAAGGCCATGACGTGACCGGGCGTCACGCTGACTGCCCCGTTCTTCGATGCCACAATGCCGGCCCCCCTTGGAGTGTGCTGTGGTTCTCGACACGCCAGACCTTGATTCATTCCAGATGCGCCATGCAGGCAAGGACCTGCTCTCGCTCGCCTTGATGGACGCGCGCAACCACACGCTGCGATGGATTTCCGCGTACGAAGAAGCCATTGGCGAAATGCAGTTCGTCGCGCCGCCCAGGACCGAACTCAACCCGCCGCTGTGGCTGCTCGGGCACATCGGGTGGTTCCAGGAGCGTTGGATCGCACGCAACGTGCATCGCCAGCGCGGCACCCACAGTGATCCGACCGTGCCTCGGCTGGCGTCGATCTCATCAAATGCCGATCGCTGGTACGACCCCGCGCTGTCGCCGCATGCGGCCCGCTGGCAGCTCGACCTGCCTGACCTGTCGGCCACCAAGCAGTACCTCGCGGACGCGATGGACATCACGCTCGAATTGCTGGAATCCGCAGCCGACGGCGACGAGACGCTTTACTTCTACCGGCTCGCGCTGTTTCATGAAGACATGCAGGGCGAGGTCTTTGCCGAGATGGCGCAGACCTTGGGGATGAACATCGCGGGTGCCAATGGCCTCCTGCGCGACTGGACCTCGTCTGTGCAGCGTGAGCCATTGCTGTTTCCGGCCACGCGCTGGCAGCTGGGGTCACGGCGTGGCGGATTCGTCTTCGACAACGAGAAGTGGACGCACAACGTCGACGTGCCCGAGTTCGAGATCGATGCGCAGCCCGTCACTTGGGCGAAATACACCGAGTTCGTGCAAGACGGTGGCTACGACGAGGCGCAGTGGTGGTCGCAGGCCGGCCTCGAGTGGCTGAAGGCGCAGGGTCGTCGCGTGCCGCGCCACGTGGACCAGATGCGCCAGGGCGTGATGCAGCAGCGCTTCGGTCGCTTGACGCGCGTTTCCTTGCAGCAGCCGGTGGCGCACGTGAGCTGGCATGAGGCCGAGGCATGGTGCCGCTGGGCAGGGCGACGCCTGCCCAGCGAAGTTGAATGGGAAGCGGCGGCGCAGGCATATTCGCGCGGCTACGCATGGGGTTCGGTGTGGGAGTGGACGGCGAGCACCTTCCGCGCCTATCCCGGCTTCGAGCGCGATCCGTGGGTGGAGTATTCGCAACCGTTCTTCGGACACTGCAAGGTCTTGCGCGGCGCGTCCATTGCCACGCGCAAGCGGCTGGCGCATACGAAGTTTCGGCGGTTCGCGCTGCCGGAGCGCGACGATCTCTTCTGTGGGTTCAGAAGCTGCGCGGCCCCATGATCGCGCGAACCTTGCCCCCGCTTCGCTGCTGCGCCTCGACCACCGAAGAAACCGCAGATAGCATCGCCCCCTAGATGAACGAATTCGCAGAGAGCGCCATCCGAGCCGTCGAGCTTGTCGCGAGTGGCGACCCGGAACTCCTGCGCATTGTGGGTCTGTCCTTTGCAGTCAGCGCCACTGCCACCATCACCTCGACGACGTTCGGGCTCTTTGCCGGAGCGGCACTCGCGGTCTGGCGCTTTACTGGCCGTGAGGGCGTGATCGTGCTGCTCAACACCTTGCTCGCGCTGCCGTCGGTGGTGGTGGGGCTCGTGATTTACATGCTGTTGTCGCGAGCCGGACCGCTCGGATCATTTGGCATTCTCTTCACGCCCGCGGCGATGGTGATTGCGCAGTCGTTCCTGGTGGCGCCCATCGTCGCGGCGCTCACCCGCCAAGCCGTCGAGGACGCCTTGCGCGATCACGGCGAGCAGCTGCGCTCGCTGGGTGCGAGCCCCTTCGAATGCGCGCTGATCATCGCGTGGGACGAGCGCATTGCCTTGCTCACCGTGGCGCTGGTGGCCTTCGGGCGGGCGATCTCCGAAGTCGGCGCGGTGATGATGGTAGGCGGCAATATCGCCGGCGTCACGCGGGTGATGACGACGGCCATCGCGCTCGAGACCAGCAAGGGCGACCTGCCTCTTGCGCTCGGACTTGGCATGGTGCTGCTGTTTGTCGTGCTTCTGCTCAATGTGCTGATCGGAGCTTTGCGCGGATGGCGTCTGTCGGGCGACCAGCGCAGGGGTGTGGTTGCATGAGTTCTCCAATGATCGAATTGCAATCGGCGTCGGTGCACTTCGGAACGGTCGCTGCGCTGAAGGACGTGAGCTTCGCGCTGTCTCGCGGCGACCGCGTTGCACTCGTCGGCGCGAACGGCTCGGGCAAGAGCACCTTGCTGCGTGCGATGCATGGGCTGGTGCCGCTGGCCGCAGGGCGGCGTGTCGTTGGCGAAGTGCCATCGCCTCGTGTCGCCATGGTGTTCCAGCACCCCTTCATGCTGCGGACGTCGACGCTGTCGAACGTTGAACTGGGTCTTGTTCTGCAGCGCATGCCGAAAGCGCAGCGCCGCGAGCGGGCGATGCGTGCGCTCGAACGCGTGGGACTGGCCGCTGAGGCCGGCCGCATCGCACGCGTGCTGTCGGCTGGGCAGCAGCAGCGTGCCGCCCTCGCGCGCGCCTGGGCCGTGCAGCCTGATGTTCTCTTGCTCGACGAGCCGACCGCAAGCCTCGACCCGACGGCCAAGCGCGAGGTCGAAAACCTCATTGCGGAGTTTTCGGCGCAAGGCATCACGATGATCATGAGTTCGCACAATCTCGGGCAGGTCAAGCGCCTCGCCGACCGTGTGCTGTACCTCGAACATGGTCGCGTGCTGGCCGATGTGTCGAGCGAACATTTCTTCAGCGGGCCTCTGCCCGACGAAGCAACGCTGTTCTTGAAAGGCGAATTGCCATGGGTCTGATTCGCGCCGGACGGCGGATGTTGCTGCTTTCTTTGTTGGCGGTGATCGCATTCGCGGCCCATGCCCAGCAGCGCAGCATCGTCGTCGCCTCCACGACGTCCACCGAACAGTCGGGACTGTTTTCGCACCTCTTGCCTGCGTTCACCAAAGCCAGTGGCATCACGGTCAAGGTGGTGGCGGTCGGGACAGGACAGGCCCTGGACATCGGCCGGCGGGGCGACGCCGACGTCGTCTTCGTCCACGATCAGGCCGCCGAAGAGAAGTTCGTTGCCGAAGGCTTCGGTCTTCAGCGCTTGCCGGTGATGTTCAACGATTTCGTCATCGTCGGCCCGATCGATGACCCGGCAGGCGTCAAGGGCCGCGACGTGGCCGAGGCGATGCGCAAGCTCGCGGCAAGCAAGTCATCGTTCATCTCTCGCGGCGACAAGAGTGGCACGCATGCAGCGGAATTGCGCTACTGGAAAGCCGCGGGCATCGACGCACCCGCCGCCAAATGGGCGGGCTACAAAGAGTGCGGATGCGGCATGGGCCCGGCGCTCAACATGGGTTCGTCGACCGACGCCTATGTGCTCACTGACCGGGGCACCTGGCTCAGCTTCAAGAATCGCGGCCGGCTCGCGGTGCTGGTCGAAGGCGACACGCGGCTTTTCAACCAATACGGGGTCATCGTGGTCAATCCTGCGAGGCATCCGCATGTGAAGACCGAGTGGGCGAAGGCTTTCGCCGATTGGCTGGTGTCGGCGCCGGGGCAGGGCACCATTGCGGCTTACAAGGTGGGTGGCGAGCAGCTGTTCTTCCCCAATGCTTCTACGCGATGACAGCGGGCGCGGTTCGCGCTAGGCTCTTCTCCTGAAGTTTGCAGTGCAAGGAAGCCTCTCGTGGACAGTCTCGATTTGCAGGTATTGAGCCAGGCGCGCGACTGGTTCACCGAAGGCCGCAAGGTGTGGCTCGTGACGGTGATCGAAACCTGGGGTTCGGCGCCCAGGCCGCCCGGTGCGCTGCTGTGCCTTCGCGATGACGGTCTCGTTGTTGGGTCGGTGTCGGGCGGATGCGTCGAAGACGACTTGATCGATCGTGTGCGGCATGGGGAGCGAGTGGACGAGCCTTCGCTCATTGCCTACGGCGTGACGAAGGAAGAGGCGGCACGCTTCGGTCTGCCTTGTGGTGGCAACCTGCGTCTGGTGCAAGAGCCATTGCATGACACCGCGTGGATCGACGAGGTGCTTGCACGCACGGCACGGCATGAACTGGTGGCAAGGCAGCTCGATCTGCAGTCGCGGGAGATCTTGATTTCATCCGCGCATCGCAGCGAGTCATTCAGCTTCGATGGCCGGGTCTTGCGGGCGGTGTTTGGTCCGCGCTGGCGCATGCTGATCATCGGCGCGGGGCAGTTGTCACGGGTGCTGGCGCAGATGGCGTTGCCGCTGGACTTCGAGGTGACTTGCTGCGATCCGCGCGAGGAATACCACCTGACCTGGGACGTACCCGGAACGCAGTTCAGCAAGAGCATGCCTGACGACGTGGTGGTCGAGATGCAGCTTGATCCGCACAGCGCGGTGGTGGCGGTGACGCACGATCCGAAGCTCGATGACATGGTGCTGCTGGAGGCGCTGAAGTCTCCGGCGTTCTACGTCGGCGCGCTCGGTTCGCGCGGCAACACGGCCAAGCGCAAGGAGCGTTTGGCGATGTTCGATCTGTCGCCGCAGGAGATCGCGCGGCTCCATGGTCCGGTGGGGTTGGATCTGGGCGGCAAGACGCCCGCGGAGATTGCCGTGGCCATCCTGGCCGAGGTCATCGCGGTGAGGAATGGTGTCGCCTTGGTGCAGAAGAAGGAAGGGTCGGCTGTGCCGTCGGGCATCGTGAATTTGAATTCGTAGCAGATCTGTTATTTGATCTATCGAAGGGCAGGGTGGTCATGAAGTTTGGAAAGACCCTCTTCCCATGGGCCCCAGCGAAAGAGGTCAGCAAGTCGGTGGCCTTCTTTCGAGCTCTATATCGCTCGCAGTGCCTCCGCCCCCGTGCGACTCACCTCGACTCGCCCGAGGTCGTGCTTCAACGTCACCTCCCAATGCCCCGCTTGATCACGTTGGATGTGATCCACGAAGTGCAGATTCACGATCGACGCGCGATGCACCTGCACGAACCGTTGAGGATCCAGGCGGTCCAGCAAGTTCTTCAGCGGATCCTCGATCAGGTGCTCCGCGTCGCGCGTGATGACCTGCGTATAGCCCGGCACCGCCCGAAAGCACGCCACGTCGTCGATGGGCACCAGCCATGTCTGGCTGCCGCGCGTCACGCGCAGCCATGGCAGGCCGGGCGCACATTCAGTCGCGCTGGCCGAAGCGGTTAAGCGAGCCTGAAGCCGAGCCACGGTCTCACCCAGTCGCTCCGGCTCCAGCGGCTTGACCAGGTAATCGACCGCGCGGTGCTCGAACGCGCGCAACGCATGCTGGTCGTAGGCCGTGACGAAGACGATCTCTCCGCCATAACCACGTTCACGTAATCGCCTCGCAGCCTCCATCCCATCCAGGTGCGGCATGTTGATGTCGAGGAACATCACCTCGGGCCGCTGGGCCAGCGCTACCGTGAGCGCGGCACGTCCGTCGCTCACCTCCGCGATCACCTGCAGCGCAGGCCAGGCTTGGCCCAATGCCTCGCGCAGCTCCGCACGCAACAGTGGTTCGTCATCGGCGATGACTGCGCGCAAGGGCGCAGATGAATTCATGTTGCCTCCACAGGCAGGTGAATCACCGCCTCGCAACCCGGGCGGGCGGCATGCAGTTGCAGACTGGCCGCGTCGCCATATTGCAATCGCAGGCGTTCTCTCAAATTGGCCAACCCCGTGCCGCCGGGGCGTGCGCCCGGTCCTGGCCCGGCGCCGTTGTCTCGAACTGCGAGCCGCAATTGCGCGCCGTCCCTGCCAGCCGAGACCCGCACATGAAGCTCCGAGCCATCGTCCGGCCGACCGTGCTTGACGGCGTTCTCGACAAGGCACAGCAACGCGCCGGGCGGAACCGGCAAAGACTGCCACGCCCGCGGCACATCGATCGACAAGCGCATGGGCCGGTCCATGCGCTCGCGCAGAAGTTCGAGGTAGGTCTGCACCAGCGCAAGCTCATCGGCCAAGGCCTGCCGTTCGACATGAAAACTCGGAAGCACCAGCTTGAAGTAGCGGATCAGGTGATCGAGCATGGCCAGCGCACGCTCGCTGTCCAGTCGCACGAGCTGTCGCAAATTGGCCAGCGTGTTGTATAGAAAATGCGGTTCGACCTGCGCTTGCAGCAGTTGCAGTTGCGCTTGCATCTTCTCGCGCTGCAACTGCTGTTGACTTGCTGCCGCCATGGCCTCGCGCGCGTACGCCACCAGCTCACGTTGCCGGGATCGCTCCAACAGCAGCAGGCTCGCTCCTACCAGGGCACCGAGCAGCGGCGCGCCCATCAGTCCGCGCTCGACCACTGGCCGCGCGAACACCGGGCCGAATGCCCGGCCGTGGATCGTCGCGAGAAATGCGATGGTGCCGATGGTGGCAAGCCATGCCGCGAACGCCGGCAACAACATCACCCACACCGGGTGAGCGGCACGGCGCACCAAGACGGAGGCCGTGGCGCCCCCGGCCATCAGCATCGCCAACACGGTGGGCAAGGCCTGCCCGAAGGCAACACGCGGATTGCGCGTAACGAGCACCACCACCAGCGCCGCCATGCCAAGCATGAGCGGCGCGAGGGCCACCGCGTGCCCGACAGGCGCGGGCGAAGGATCAGATGTAGACAATGTCGAGAAGTTGAATCTGTTGCAGTACCGGGAAGACCTGCCCGGTGGCGTAGACGTCAATGGTATTGCTACCGCTCATGAGGTAGCCGGCCGAGATGTCGACATCGAACCTGAAGGTCCCGTTCGGCAATGGCGCCGGGTCGGCCGCCAGCTGCCATGCATCGTTGACACGCAGCAGCAGATTGCCGTTCTGGGCGACTGTCACCTTCAGCCTCGGCGTCTTGCGCGAACCGGGCCCGGTGTCCACATAGCGCAGGAAGTCGTGGTCGTCGCCTTCGGCGTAACTCAGGTTCACGGCGGTCAGTCCCCGGTGCAGCTTGCCCCACAGGTTGGTGCCGTCAATCTCTGCGAGCACGGCAGGTTGGTGGAAGGGGTCATTCTCGATAAGCGAGATGGCGTCCTTCACCACCTTGGCAGCAGGCTTCGGCGTGGGTGGCGTATCCACCGCAAGACGGTGCAGGCCGAGATAGCGCGCGCCGTCGTCCAGCGCCTGCCGGTTATTGTCGACGATGGACCAGACATGAAAACCGCGCAGCTTGTTCTCAAAGACTCCGCCGGCGCGGTTCTCTTCCATCAGTCGCTTGAACAGCGCCGAGAAGTACGCGGCCTGCTGCGCCTCGGTGCCTGTGTATTTGCCGTCACGCTGCTTGCGTGTGATGCCGGGGTAGATTTCCGTGATGCTCGAGAACCCGTTCTCGGTGACGACCACTTCCTTGTGGTTGGGCTTGGCGTAGGTCTCGTACCAGAACTTGATCGTGTCGATCGTGCGCGCCGGGTCGGCCGCATTGAGCGTCATGTCGCTGAAGTAGGTGTCCAGGGCGAGATAGTCCGAAGCGGCAACCACCTTGCGCAGAGCTTCCTTCACCACTGCATTGTTCGCCACCGGATGCCCGTCGGCCAAGGGGTTGCCGTTGAAGATGGGCTGCAGCTTCAGCTTGTCTTGCATGTTCAGCCCAAGCGCCACCCGGCGCGCAGTAGGCACTGCATGGTTGACGTACCAGTTCTGCCAATCGTTGGCGCGCCTTTCCACGGTCGCTTGATCGGGTTGGTCTTTCAGCAGGTAGTTCGAAACGATCTCGTAGTCGATCGTCAGCACCAGCGAGCCGAAAGTGCGAAGCAGCCAATCGACGTGATGGGCAAGAAAGTTTTCTGCCGCCGCGATGGTGACCGGGTCAGAGATGTCGTTGGGGTATCGGCTCGGAATCCTGAAGCAGATGTTGATCGCCCCGAGGATGGATTCGCCGTAGCGATGCGCATTGGCGTAGGGTGCACTCGGGGGATCCGAGTAAACGCCCTTGGGCGATTCAAGATCGTCCCAGCCGTTGAAGCCGACACGGCTGCTGGGCCGCCGCCCCATCGAGGACAGCGTCAAGTCCTGGCGGTCGAAGTTTTCCCAGAAGCCCACGCGCAGGCCGGTGGGGTTGGGCGTGGCGTGCCATTTCTTGAGCGTGGGCGAGGTGGCCGACTCGACGCCAACGCGCGTGGTCTCGGCCTGCCTCACGCCGTCGGTTGCCGCGTCGCTGCCACCTCCGCAAGCGCTGAGCGTGGCAAGGGGTGCGCCGAATGCAGTGGCGGCGAGCAAAGAAAATTTTCTGCGATCCAAGACAGGCTCCCTGAGCAGTTGTTGTGGCGCGAATGCTATTGATCGCCGGGTGCGTTGGCAGCCCACAACCTCGTGAGTTGCCGAATCAGGCTGGTGAATGGTGGGAAACGGGTGGTGAGCCGTTATGTCGGCAATCGCTTGCAGCGCTCTTTGCCGCGCAAGGCCACGAATCAGGGTGCGATTCCACTGATGTGAAGTTGCGTCCCGCAAGGAATCCCCGTCCGCTCCCAAGCACCCCACGTCCCTTCATCGACGCCCAGTCGCTCCGCTGCTGCCTTGGTCGAGAGTCCATGCCGTCTTCGATACGCCCACATGCGTTCTCCCAGGGTCATGGGTTCAGGCTTTGGGTCATGGCCGAGAAATCCAATGAACGCGGGCATGACACCAATTGGCGCGGGCCCCTGCTGGACCGCATTGACGTGCAGGTCGAGGGCCCGGCCGTCGCGCCCGAGGTCTTGTCCGCAGTGCCCGATGGCGGCACGAGCGCCCCCGCTGCAGCGCGCATGGCTGCCGCTCGCGATCGGGCGCTGGCGGACAAGGTGTGACCAACGCAGCGCTGTCCGGTGACGCGCTCGAGGTGCACTGTTCGCTCGACAACGCGAGCGCCAGATTCCTGCAGACCGCCGCCCTCGGCTCGGGTAGTCGGCACGAGGCTTTCACCGCGCCTTGCGCGCCGCCCGCACGATCGCCCGATCTCGATGGCGCCGCGGCCATCACCACCGCTCACCCCGCCGAAGCAATCCAGTACCGGCGCGCGTGCCAGTCGCGCCGGTCTGAACCTCGGGACAGCGACGACGTGTCGCGGCGACCCGTCGTATCAGCCAATGAAGCCGAGGTTGCGCACGCTCGAGTCGAAGTTCACGAGGTTCGGGAAGACCGTCAGCGCATCGGTGTCCGACACGCCGAACCAGCGCGCCAGCGTCGCGCCGAACTGATCGACCGAGGTGTCGGGGAGCAGGCTGCCGTTGCCGATCTGGTTCGGGCTGCTGTCGAACTCGTTGTTGTTCGCGTTCTTCGCGCCCAGCACCGGGACCTTGCCGTAGATGTCTCCGCCCTTGACTGCGCCACCCATCACGAAGTGGTGCCCACCCCAACCATGGTCAGTGCCGTCGCCGTTGCTGGTGAACGTGCGCCCGAAGTCGCTTGCCGTGAACGTCGTGACCTTGCTCCGCGCGCCCATCGCGCCGAGCGTGGTGTCGAAGTAGCGCATCGCGTGCGCCAGGCGCGCCATCAGGTCGGCGTGGCTGCGGTTCTCGTTGTCGTGCATGTCGAAGCCGCCGAGGCTGACGAAGAACACCTGGCGCTTGGCGCCGATGCCGGCTGCGCTGCTCGCATCGATCATCCGCGCGACCATCTGCAGCTGCTGCGCGAGGGCGCTGAACGACTTCGCGCCGGTCAGCGGGTTGTCGTACTGCAGCTTCGGGTCGGCACTGGCGTTGTAGTTGCCGCTTGCGGGCGCCGTGCCGAACAGCGGATCGCTCGGCGCCTTCAACGCACTTCGCAGCATCGTCTCGGCGTCGATCGATCTCGCGGCGACCGCCGCGAGATCGGCCTCGAAGACGTGGCCGCCACGCGTCGCGGAGACGATCTGCTGCATCGCCGTGGTCACGTCGAGCGAGCCGAGAATCCGGCCGTTGTCGAGCGCGCCCATGCGGATCGCGCCGTTCGCGCTGACCTGGTACTGCTGGACGCTCTGCCCCGTCAGCCACACCGCGTTGCCTGCGGTCGAGATCGACGTGAAGATCGAGCGGCTGTTCTGCGACATCATCAGATCGCCGATCCGGCCGCCCCAGCCGACCGTCGCGCCTTCGGGCTTGGAGGACATCCAGGTGTTCGTCTGGTCGTTGTGCGAGAACAGCATCGCGGGCCGGCGGCCCTTGCCGTTGTTGTACGTGTCCTTGGTCAGCGGCTCGACCAGTGGGCCGACGTTGGAGATGATCGCGAGCCGCTTGTCGGTGTTGAACATTGTCTGCAGCGAGCCCAGCAGCGGATGCAGCGCGAACGTCTGCGTGCCGCCGCCAGGCGCCGTGCGCGCGGTGGCCGGCGTGATCGGCAGCACGCCGCCGAGCCGTGCCGGCGAGCCGGCCGCAGCCCCGCCGACCGCCGCGATACCAGGCGCCATCAGTGCAATCGAATCGGGCGCCTGGGTGCGCACCGCCGTGTAGTTGGCCCACGAGGCGGAGTCGGTCGGCAGGATCGTGTTCAGCGAGTCGTTGCCGCCGAACAGGAAGATGCAGACGAGCGCCTTGTAGTCGCTGGCCGATTGCGCGGCGGCCGAGCCGATTGCAGCCATGTTCAGCGCGAGCGGCGCGGCGGCTGCGCCGGCGGCGGACAGCACACCGAAGTTGCGCAGGAAGAGACGTCGGGACAGTTGGTGGTCAATCATGGTGGACTCGATACGTAGTTGCGTTCAGCGCTGCACCTGGAACTCGGGTGACACGACGGTCAGGAAAATCGCCGTGCGCACGCGGTCCCGCTTCGCGTTGTTGACGTCGGCCTGGTTCGACTTGTCGGTCTTCAGCGCTGGGATCACGAACGTGTCGACGGCGCGGCTGATCAAGGTCTTCAGCGCGGCCGGCATCGAGCCGTACATCAGGTGGTCGTTCAGGCGATCGACGAGGGCCGGGCTGTTGTCGGCGAGCGCGAGCTCGGCGCTGTAGTCGGGCTGCAGGTCGCGGCGGTTCAGCGTCGTGCCGTTGACGCTGGTGTTGAAGATGCCGACGCCATCCGTCACGTTGTAGAGCATGTAGTTGACGTAGCCTGCGGTACTGGTCTCGCTGGCCAGCTGCATCTCGGGCACGGCCAGGCCCGCTTTCGCCGCCCCTGTGCCCGGCGGCACGTAGCCCGGACGATAGAAGTTGAAGACCGTCGGTGAGCGAAGCGGCGACTGGCCGAGAGTGAAGGCGGCGTCGTCGGTGCTGCCGACGCGATAGTCGCCGGTGTCCGATTTGAACGCGAACGCGCGCAGGAAGGCAGAGAGCTTCAGCACCGGCTCGCGCAGCTTTCCGGAGCTCGTCGTCATCTGGCGCGCCTCGGGGTTCATCAGCACGGCCTTGACGACCGCCTTCATGTCGCCGCGCACGCCGGCGCCGTTGTTGGCGAACCGCGCCGACACCGCGGCGACGTAGGCCGGGCTCGGGTTGCTCATGACCAGCCGCTGGATCAACTGCCGGCCGATGAACGGGCCGACGTTCTGGTGCTTGTACAGCGTGTCGAGCGCGACCTTCAGGCTCGCATCAGGGTCGCCCGTGCCCTGGGCGGGGATCGTCACGCCGAGGAACTTCTTCTCCTCGGTGCTGTGGTACTGCGGATAGCCGAGCACTGGCTTGATGCGGCGGTCGGGATCGCCGACGCCCGCCTTCTCGCCAAGGAAAAAGCAGCTGCTGTCCGGCCAGGCGGGGCAGGCGTAGCTCCAGCCGGTGAAGACGCGTGCCATCCCGCTGATGTCGGCCTGGCCGTAGCTGTCGATCGGCTGGCCGGCATTGAGCTGCTTGCTGCCGTCGGCGTTGAGCATGTTCAGGCCGATCGACATCAGCTGCATCACCTCGCGGGCGTAGTTCTCGTCCGGCACGCGGCCGGTGGTCGGATCGGCCTTCTGGTTTCTCAGCGCCGTCAGGTAGGCCAACATCACCGGATGCTTGGAGACCGCCTGGATCAGGTCGCGGTAGTTGCCCAGGCCCTTGTCGCCAAGCATGTCGAGGAAGCCCGCGGCCCCACGCGCGTCGACGTTTGCGTCCTGCATCGAGATCACGAAGATCTGCGACAGCGAATACGCGACGCGCTGGCGCAACTGGTCGTCGCCGCTGATCGCGTTGCGCCAGAACGCGTGGGTCGTGCCGTCCTGGGCCGCGTTGACGGTCGCATTGTTCGCCGTGGCCTTCGCATCCCAGAGTGCCAGATTACTGGACGCGGGCTTCGCGAACTGCTCGTCGATCCAGGCCGAGTAGCCGACCGACATCACACGGTCGACCTCTGCATCGGTCGGGCCGAACGTGGCCTGCGTCAAGAAGCGCGCAGCCTCGGCGCGCGAGGCCGGCTTCTCGACTTGGGCCGGCGCTGGCGCTGGTGCTGGCGCTGGCGCAGGTGCAGGTGCAGGTGCAGGTGCAGGTGCAGGTGCAGGTGCAGTTGCTGGCGATGGCGATGGCGATGGCGATGGCGATG
>JAJKJU010000103.1 GCA_021153565.1 Rhizobacter sp. | reverse complement strand
CGCGAACGATCGCCAGCGCCTGTTTGCGTTGATCGCCCAACGCAAGGTCGGCCATCGGCCCGGGCGTATCGAGCCACGAATGCGAAAACGACGACCAAAACATTACCCTTGGTTGAAGGTGCCTCGCGCACAGGCTCGCCGACATGTACAGAGGCATGGCCATGCGTAAGGTGCAAAGTAAGTGCCATTCCGCCATAGCCAAGCTATGGCTGCACTTTGCGCCTAGATCAGGCGCCTTTTGACGTGCCGCTCGGACACGTTCGAAATACTCCCAGCCTCTCAGCATTCGCAAGGGTGTGCAAAGCGCAGCATGCCCCAAGCGCCCTACCCCGAAATTTTCTCGAGGCAGTATCCGAGACCCCGCACAGTTGCAATGCGCACCGGTCCCTGTTCGATCTTCTTGCGCAAGCGATGGATGTACACCTCGATCGCGTTGTTGCTCACCTCTTCGCCCCATTCGCAAAGACGCTCAACGAGCTGGTCCTTGCTCACGAGCCGGCCCGAGCGCTGAAGCAGCACTTCGAGAAGGCTGAGTTCTCGGGCCGAGAGCTCGACCATTTGGTCATTGATGTAAGCGACCCGGCCAGTGGCGTCGAACGTGAGCGGGCCGTGCTTGATCACGGTAGACGCGGTGCCGAGTCCCCTGCGCGTCAGGGCGCGCACCCGCGCTTCGAGCTCCTGCAGCGAGAAAGGCTTGGCCATGTAGTCGTCGGCACCGAGGTCAAGGCCTTTCACACACTGTTCGACGCTATCAGCAGCAGTGAGGATCAGCACCGGCACGCTCGAGCCGCGCGCGCGCAGTTTGCGCAACACTTCAAGGCCATGGATCTTGGGCAGGCCGAGGTCGAGGATGACGAGATCGAATTCGTGTGCCGCCAAGGCCGCGTCGGCCTCGCTGCCGCTGCCTACATGATCCGCGGCGTAGCCTCCATTGCGAAGCGAGCGCAAGAGCCCGTCTGCCAGGACTTGATCATCTTCCGCGATCAGGATGCGCATCGTGTCTCCGGGGGCGGTCTTGTACTTTCTGTGCTCGGTTTGTCCGTCCACCGCGCTCTGTTCGATTCTAGGATTCACTGTTCCCCGACGGGGTCGCGAAGTCTCGCGAGATACCCCAATAAGGATGCCCTCAAAGTACTGTACGGACATCCAGTTTTTCCGAGATAATGCAGCAACTTTTTGGAGGAATTAATGGACGCACCGGTCAAAGCCCTGAACACCGAGAAAGCCAAGGCCCTGCAGGCTGCCTTGGCGCAAATTGAAAAGCAATTCGGCAAGGGTTCGATCATGCGCCTGGGAGAAGGCGAGGTCATCGAAGACATCGAGGTGGTCTCCACCGGGTCTCTCGGCCTCGACATTGCGCTGGGCGTCGGCGGCCTGCCCCGCGGCCGCGTGGTCGAAATCTACGGCCCGGAGTCCAGCGGCAAGACCACGCTGACGCTGCAAGTGGTCGCCCAAATGCAGAAGATGGGCGGCACCTGCGCCTTCATCGACGCTGAGCACGCACTCGACGTGCAGTATGCGCAAAAGCTCGGCGTGAATCTGCAAGAACTCCTTATCTCCCAGCCCGACACCGGCGAGCAGGCGCTCGAAATCGTTGACGCGCTGGTTCGCTCCGGTTCTGTCGACTTGGTGGTGATTGACTCGGTCGCGGCACTGACGCCAAAGGCCGAAATCGAAGGGGAAATGGGCGACTCGCTGCCCGGCCTGCAGGCACGCCTCATGAGCCAGGCGCTGCGCAAGCTCACCGGCACGATCAAGAAGACCAACACCATGGTCATCTTCATCAACCAGATTCGTATGAAGATCGGCGTGATGTTCGGCTCCCCCGAAACCACGACCGGCGGCAACGCGCTCAAGTTCTACGCCTCAGTTCGTCTCGACATCCGCCGCATTGGCAGCATCAAGAAGGGCGAAGAGGTCATTGGCAACGAGACCAAGGTCAAGGTCGTGAAGAACAAGGTCTCGCCCCCGTTCAAGACGGCCGAGTTCGACATCCTCTACGGTGAAGGCATCAGCCGCGAAGGTGAAATCATCGACATGGGCGTCGAGAACAAGGTGCTCGAAAAGAGTGGCGCCTGGTATGCATACCAAGGCGAGAAGATCGGCCAGGGCAAGGACAACGCCCGCGAATTCCTGCGTGAAAACCCCGGGCTCGCGGTCGAAATCGAGAACAAAGTGCGCGTAGCCGTCGGTATTCCGCTGTTGCCCACTGAAGAATCGGAGCCCGCAGCCACCGAGACAAAGGCGGCTCGTGGCAAGGCAGCGAAGGAAGCCAAGGAATAAGAGCACGGCCAACGGCGCGCGCAGCAGGCTCCAGTCCGCCATGCCGGTCAAGCGCCCACCCTTGTCGCTTAAGGGCCGAGCGCTGGCCTTGCTGGCGCAGCGCGAGCACAGCATCACTGAGTTGCGGCGCAAGCTGTTGCGCCATGCACGAGCGGCGGACGCCACGAAGGCGTCTGCGATCGAGGCCGTCGGAAATTCCGACGCCGACGAGGGAGAGGCGGTGATGGAATTCGACGCTGCTGCCGGCGTCGATGAAGTTGTCGCATGGCTGCGCCAGCACAACTACCTGTGCGAAGAGCGCTTCGTCGAAAGCCGAGTGCATGCGCGCGCCGGGCGCTACGGCAACCTGCGTATCCGCCAGGAACTGGCCCAACACGGTGTCGCGCTGACTCCGGAAACCTTGCAAGCCCTGAAGGAAAGCGAACTCGATCGCGCCACCGAAGTCTGGCGCCGAAAGTTCGCCGAACCACCCACCGATGCGACCGACAAGGCTCGGCATGCGCGGTTCCTGGCGCAGCGCGGCTTCTCGCCTGAAGTGATCTCCCGCGTTTTGCGCAACGCTGGCTACGCGCCCCGCCCCGACGTCACCGACTGAGAGGCTGAGAGGCTGAGAGGCTGAGAGGCTGAGAGGCTGAGAGGCTGAGAGTATTTCGATCATGCCCGCTCATCACGCCAAAAGGCCTCCTGCTCGTCGTTGCAAACGCTCGCCATAGCACGAGCTATGGCTGCGCTTTGCGCCTGGATCAGGCGCCTTTTGACGTGCTGCTCGGACACGCTCGAAATACTCTCAGCCTCTGAATCCTGCTTCGCCTCGAACTCACGCATTCGCAGCGCTGCAAATCAGCTGCCAGCTTGGGGGCCATGCTACATTGCGCGGCTGTCGATGGATACATTGCGCTCGATCTGGGCGCGTTGTTGCTTGCCGCCGGCACACCTCACCTGACATCACGGCCCGCCTCGCGACACTTCCAATGGCCTCGCTATCCGCCGCGCCACTGCGACCCCTTCTGTATTGCCCACGCTCCAATTCGCGCGTGCAGGCCGATCCGACCTGAGAGGCTGAGAGTATTTCGACCATGCCCGCTCTTCACGCCAAAAGACCCCTGCTCGTCGTTGCCAATGCTCGCCATAGCACGAGCTATGGCTGCGCTTTGCGCCTGGATCCGGCGCCTTTTGACGTGCTGCTCGGACACGCTCGAAATACTCTCAGCCCAGAGTCCCGCCAGGCAACCCGTTTTCAAATCTCTCGAGAGAGTCCGCTATGAAGATCCATGAGTACCAAGGCAAGGAAATCCTGCGCCAGTTCGGCGTGCCCGTGCCGCGCGGTTACCCCGCGTTCAGCATCCTGGAAGCCACCGAGGCGGCGCAAAAGCTGGGCGGCCCCGTTTGGGTCGTCAAGGCGCAGATCCACGCCGGTGGGCGGGGCAATGGCGGTGGCGTCAAACTCGCCCGCTCGCTTGACGAGGTGAAGACGCTGTCGGGTGAAATCCTCGGCATGCAATTGAAAACCCACCAGACCGGTCCCGACGGCCAGAAGGTGCGCCGCCTGCTGATCGAAGAAGGCGCGGACATCAAGAAGGAATACTACGTCGCCGCGGTCACGGACCGCGCCACCCAGAAGGTCGCCATCATGGCCTCCAGCGAGGGCGGCATGGACATCGAGGAAGTGGCGCACGCCACGCCCGAGAAGATCATCAAGGTCTTCGTCGATCCGGCCACCGGCCTTACCGACGCACAAGGCAGCGAGTTGGCCAACGGCATCGGCGTTCCTGCCGCGTCGCAAGCCCAGGCCATCGACGTCTTCAAGAAGCTCTACGCCTGCTACATGGCGACAGATTCGTCGCTCGCCGAGATCAATCCGCTGATCCTCGAAGGCAACGGCAACATCAAGGCCCTTGATGCGAAGTTCAACTTCGACTCGAACGCCCTGTTCCGTCACCCCGAAATCGTGGCTTACCGAGACCTGGACGAAGAAGATCCAGCTGAAATCGAAGCCAGCAAGTTCGACCTCGCCTACATCCAGCTCGACGGCAACATCGGCTGCCTCGTGAATGGCGCGGGCCTTGCGATGGCGACCATGGACACCATCAAGCTCTTTGGTGGCGAGCCGGCGAACTTTCTCGACGTGGGCGGCGGCGCCACCGCTGAGAAGGTCACCGAAGCCTTCAAGATCATGCTCGGCAACCCGAAGGTCAAGGCGATTCTCGTCAACATCTTCGGCGGCATCATGCGCTGCGACACCATCGCAGCGGGCGTGATCGCGGCATGCAAGGCCGTGAACCTCAACGTGCCGCTCGTCGTGCGCATGAAGGGCACCAACGAAGACCTGGGCAAGAAGATGCTGGCCGATTCGGGCCTGCCCATCATCAGCGCCGACACGATGGCCGACGCCGCGCAAGCCGTGATGGCCGCGCTGAAGAAGTAACCGATTCGCGCCCAAGGAAATACACCATGTCCATCCTCATCAACAAAGACACCAAGGTCATCACGCAGGGCATCACCGGCAAGACGGGCCAGTTCCACACCCGCATGTGCCGCGACTATGCGAACGGCAAGAACTGCTTCGTCGCAGGCGTGAACCCGAAGAAGGCCGGCGAAGACTTCGAGGGCATTCCGATCTACGCCAGCGTCAAAGACGCGAAGTCGCAGACCGGCGCCACCGTGAGCGTCATCTACGTGCCGCCTGCAGGCGCTGCCGCCGCGATCTGGGAAGCCGTCGAAGCCGACCTCGACCTCGCCATCTGCATCACCGAAGGCATTCCGGTCAAGGACATGCTCGAAGTTCGCAACAAGATGAAGGCCAAGGAGGCCAAGGGTGGCAAGAAAACGCTGCTGCTCGGCCCCAACTGTCCGGGACTCATCACGCCGGACGAAATCAAGATCGGCATCATGCCGGGCCACATCCATCGCAAGGGACGCATCGGCGTGGTGTCGCGTTCGGGCACCTTGACCTATGAAGCGGTTGCGCAGCTCACCGAGATCGGGCTGGGCCAGTCCAGCGCGGTCGGCATCGGTGGCGACCCGATCAATGGGCTCAAGCACATCGACGTCATGCAGATGTTCAACGACGATCCCGAGACCGATGCGGTCATCATGATCGGTGAGATCGGCGGCCCCGACGAGGCGGACGCAGCACGCTGGTGCAAAGCCAACATGAAAAAGCCGATCGTCGGCTTCATTGCGGGCGTGACGGCTCCTCCTGGAAAGCGCATGGGCCACGCTGGCGCGCTGATCTCGGGCGGCGCCGACACGGCGGATGCGAAGCTTGCCATCATGGAAGAGTGCGGCTTCACCATCACGCGCAATCCGTCGGAGATGGCCAAGCTGCTCAAGGGCCTGCTCTGAGAGGCTGAGAGTATTTCGATCATGCCCGCTCATCACGTCAAAAGACCCCTGCTCGTCGTTGCAAATGCTCGCCATAGCCCGGGCTATGGCTGCGCTT
>JAJKJU010000102.1 GCA_021153565.1 Rhizobacter sp. | reverse complement strand
GATGAAGGCCTCGTTCTTCGCAGCGCGCAGCACGGCGTCCGCGTAGATGGCCCTCGCATCGGTTTCCCCGGTCGAGGGCCGGGTGCTGGTGCTGGTGCTGGAAGAGGGAGCTGCGGCGGGCAGGCCGAAGCTGGTGCTGCCGCTCGCCTGCGCTGCGGGCGCATCTACTCTTGGCGGCATGCTGCGCGGCGCGACCGCGTCGGAATTCGCCGCGGCCGGCGGTCTACCCAGCCCTTCCATGCCCGCCCGCGTGCTGGCCGCAGGGCTTGCTCGCGGCGGGGACGTCCGGTGGCCGGCAGCATCATCGTCTTCGAGAGACAACGACGTGAGTCGCAGCGGGCCGGAGCCTGCGCTGTGTTGGATCTGTTCACCGGGCATCGTGGGCCTCTCTAATTCGATAGCCGCGACGATAGGCGAACCGCAGCGCGAGAGGCCGTGCGGCGCGAACCGATGGCTGCTCAGGCGAAGAGATGGGCAGCACGGGAACTGCGGAATGACGATGGGCCTGCTCCGCACCGCGTCGAGCATGAGGTACAGCGTCATAGTCCCGAGTTCTCGGCGCTCTTGCCGATCCACCATATCGCGGCCCGCCTCAAGCCGACTCCAAGAGGCAATTGATGCCATCGACCGCACTGGCAACTTCGTGCCGTCAGAAACCCGCAATGAGTTGGTCATGACTTCTTGTTTCAAGCCGTACAGAGTTCTCACTCTGCGGACTTCGCGCTGAACTCCCACATGGGAGTCATCAGTCAAGGTCCCGGATCGTGCGGCCACAGGGGAGTCCTTTTGAAGTCAACATCTCTACACCCATTGCGCAACGCCACGGCGCGTTGCGCTGACCTGCCACGACGCTGCCACGCCATGAGCGTGGCCCGGGTGCCTGGCCCTCGTCGCAGCCGCTGACAGCGCCACAGGCCCCTGGCCCTCGGGCCTCCTTCACTTTCATCGCGCCCCGCGCGTTTTCAGGCGCGCGCTCGCTTGCGCAAAAAGAATCAGGTGTCGATCTTCATGGCCCGTTCCCGTCTTCTTCCACGGTTGCGAATCCGGAAAGTTGCCTTTGCAGCCGCCGCCAGCGCGGCGATGCTCATGCCTGTCGCGCATGCCCAATCCACCCCACCGCAGGTGTCCGACGAGGGCCTGCGCCGCCAGGAAGAACGCTCCCGCGAGCAGCAGCGCAACCTGCAGCCGCATGCTGACGTGCTACGTCCCGCGACTGCTGCGGCGCCTGCGGGAAGTCTTCCGGACGAATCGCCATGCTTCGTCATCAACGACATCTCGCTCGCGGGGCCCGAGGCCCAGCGCCTGCGATGGCTTCTCGTCAGCACCCAGCCGTTCCTGGGCCGATGCGTCGGCGTCAAGGGCCTGCAACGCATCGCCGACGTGCTGGATGCGACGCTCATCGATCAGGGCCTGGTGACCAGCCGCGTGAGCCTGGGCCAGCAGAACCTGAGCGGCGGCCGCCTCGTGTTCCAGCTCGACGCCGGGCGCGTCGCAGAAGTGCGCATGATCGAGGCCGGATCGGCATCCGGCCAGAACCCCAAGCACATCGACGATCGCTGGGGCACCTGGGTCAATGCCTTCCCCACCTCGGCGGGGCGGCTGCTCGACACACACGACATCGAGCAGGGCGTGGAGCAGATGAAGCGGCTGCCTTCGCAGAACGTCACCACCACGCTCGAACCCGGGCCCACGCCCAACACCAGCATCGTGACGATCGAGCGCCAGACGGCCGAATTCAAGGATCGCATCCGCGGCGGCGTGACGCTGGACAACTCCGGCAGCGCCAGCCTCGGGCGAACGCAGTTGTCGGCCAACGTTGCACTGGACAACGCGCTGGGCTTGAACGACATCGCCAGCCTCAACATCAACAGCAATGCGGAGTATCCGCAGGCCGAGCATCGCAGCCAGAGCGCCGCGATCAACTACAGCGTGCCCCTGGGCTACAGCACCTTCAGCGCGAGTGCCGGCCACAGCCGCTTCGCCCAAGTCGTGCAGCTCACCACAACGCGCACGCTGTCCAGCGGCAGCTCGGATTCGGCCGACCTGAGGTGGGATCACATCGCTTGGCGCACCGCTTCGACCAAGACCGGTTTGTACGCCGACCTGTCCACCCGCAAGGCGCGCAGCTTCATCGACGATGTTGAGCTGCTGGTGCAGCGCCGCCGCACCACCTTCATCGAGACGGGCGTGAGCTTCCGGCAGATTTACGCCGGCGGCTCGAACCTGGACCTGAGCGTGGGCTACCGGCGCGGCATGTCGTGGCTGGATGCGCAGGACGACTTCCCCACAGAGGCGGGCGGCATCACGCTGCGCCCGCACATCTGGACATTGAACGCGAGCCTGACCGTTCCGTTCAAGTCGCCGGCCTTGGGTGCCATGGCCGAGCGCATGTGGCAGTTCAACAGCAGCGTGCATGCCCAGTCCACGCCTGACCGCAGCTTGTCCATCGACCAGATGGCCATCGGCAACCGCGGCACGGTGCGCGGCTTCGACGGCGACGTGGTGCTGATCGCCGAGAGCGGCTACACGGTGCGCAACGAGCTGAGCACGCCCATCCAGTGGCCGGATGTGGACGCCTCGGCCTATGCGGGCGTGGACTTCGGGCGCGTCTGGGGGCCGAGCGACACGAACCTGGCCGGGCGCTTCCTTGCGGGAGCGGCGGTGGGTGTGCGCGGCAAGTGGCGGCGCACGCAGTTCGACCTGGCGCTGGCTGCGCCGCTGCACAAGCCCGAGGGATTCAAGACGGCCGAGCTCAACCCGTACGCCTCGCTGACCGTGGCCTTCTGAACCCAGAGAACACCCAACAAAGCACACCAGGGAAGCAGACATGAACCGCCAGCTCTACCGCATCGTCTTCAACCGTTCGCGCGGCCAGCTGATGGTGGTGCAGGAAACCGCCAGCAGCGTGAGCGGCGGGGCCTCAGGGGCACGAGACAGTGCCCGAGAGCGCGCAGGCCAGCCGGCCCGCGCGGGCGTGATCGGCGGCGACCACGGCGGTTCCGTTCGATTCCGCGAGCTGGCGTGGCGGCTGGTGTGCGCCTTCGGCCTGGTGGCGATGCAGCCGCTGGCGTGGTCGCAGGCTCAGCCCAACCTGCCGGTGGTGGCGAGTTCCACGGCCCCGTCAGGCCAGCGGCCAATCACGGACGCGGCGCGCAACGGCGTGCCCGTCGTGCACATCGCACCGCCCAGCGCGGCAGGCGTGAGCCGCAACCAGTACCAGCAGTTCAACGTCGATGCGAACGGCCTCATCCTGAACAACAGCGCGGGCAACGTGCAGACGCAGCTGGGTGGCTGGATCAACGGCAATCCGCAGCTGGGCTACGTGCCGGCGCGACTCATCGTCAACGAGGTGGTGGGCACCGGCAACAGCGTGCTGCGCGGCACGATCGAAGTGGCGGGCCGGCGCGCGGACGTCGTCATCGCCAACCCCAACGGCTTGCTCTGCGATGGCTGCAACTTCCTCAACGCCGGGCGGGCCACGCTCAGCACGGGCGTACCGCAGTACGACGCCCAAGGCGGGCTGAGCGGCTTGGACGTGCGCCAGGGCCGGCTGACGGTGGGGGCAGGCGGCCTGAACGCCAGCAACCTCGAACAGCTCGACCTGATCGCGCGCGGGCTGGTGCTCGAAGGCGAGGTCTGGGCGAAGAATCTGCAGGTGCTGGCCGGTGCCAACCAGGTGCTCTACGCGACGCTGCAGGTGACGCCGCAAGACGGCGCCGGTGGTGCGGGCGGGACACCGGCCTTCGCGGTGGACATCAAGGACCTGGGCGGCATGTACGCCAACCAGATCTACCTCGTGGCCACCGAGCGCGGCCTGGGCGTGAACAGCACCGGCCGCATCGCCGCCTTGCAGGGCAACCTGGAGCTGTCGTCCAACGGCGACCTGACGCTCAAGGACAGCTACGCCGCGCAAGGCATGCTGCTTGCCAGCAGCGGGACCACCACGCTCACGGGCCAGACGCAGACGCCGCTGCCTGCACGGACACCGGACGATGGCAAGCCGCCTGCCGACATCCGCATCAACGCGGCCAACGGGCTGGTGCAGCGCGGCACCATTGATGCGGCGGGGCGGGTGACGATCACCGCGCTCACGCTGGACCACAGCGGCACGACCATCCAGCGTGGCGACGCCCAGGCCATGACCTTGGACATCGGCGGCGAGGCGCGCAACACCGGTACGCTGTACAGCGCTGGCGATCTCCAAGTCTCTGCAGGGCAGGTCAAGGACACCCACGGCCGCTGGCTGGCCCAAGGCCTCATCGGCCTGAGCGCAACGGGCACCCAAGGCATCTCGGCAACGGGTACCTCCATCGCCACCGGCGGCGACTTGCAGGTCAAGGCCACGGCAGGCGGCCTGCAAAGCTCGCAGACCTCGTTCAACGCGGGCGGCAGCCTGGTGGCCGCGGTGCAGGGCGACATCGCCAACGTGCAGGGCCTGTGGCAGAGCGCGCAGGACGTGACGCTCAGCGTGACACCCAGCGCTGCGCGCATCGCCAACCTCGACAGCACGGTGCTCGCGTCGGGCGCGTTGAATGTCTCGAGCGCGGGGCCGGTGGACAACACCGGCGGCAAGCTGCTGGGCGGCGAATCGGTGGCGATCACCACGGACCGCTTCATCAACGACAGCAGCGTGGCGAACCAGTCGCTGGTGGCCAGCGACCACGGCACGGTCATCACTGCGGCGCAAGGCGTGAGCAACCGGGGCGGCATCCTCTCTGCCAAGACGGTGCTGGCCGTGGACGCGCAGGGCCGCGCCGTGGACAACAGCGGTGGCCTGCTGGTGTCGGATGCGACGCTGGACCTGCGTGGCGGCGAGGTGACCAACCGCGGCGGGCAGATCGTCTCGCGCGGACAAGGGGATTCGACGCTGAGCATCCAGGCGGCGAGCCTGAACAACCGCGGGGGGCTGATCGACGCCGCCACCAAGATGCAGATCGGCCTCTCCGGCACGCTCGACAACAGCGGCGGGCGATTGCAATCGGGCACCGGGGCGAATGCATCGGCCGGCTCGGGAACGATGCAGGCGGACGCGGGCCGGTTCGTCAACGACGGCGGCCGCGTGGTCAGTCGCGACGCGCTGGGCCTGCGCACCGGCGAGCTGGCCAACGACCGCGGTCTGATTGCATCCACGGGCGCCGACGTGGCGCTGCAATCGACGGCAACAAGCAACGTCTCGGGGTTGATCAGCGCCGCCACCGATGCGGGCATCAAGACCCAGGCGATGGACAACCACGCCGGACAGGTGGCAGCCGGCCGAACGGTCGCCATCGACACGCAAGGCGGGGTGCTGAACAACGCGTCCGGCAACGTGCAGGCGGGGGACAGCGTGAGCATCGCCGCTGGTGGCGTTGGCAACACCGCACTCGCTCAGATCGTGTCGGGCCGCAGCGTGCAGATCACCGCCAGCGGGCTGGACAACACCGGCGGCACCGTGTCGGCGGCCAGCACGGCCGTCGACCTCGGCGCGGGAAGTTTCGTCAACCAGAACGGTTTCATCATCGGCAGCGAGAGGCTGACGCTGCGCGCCGGCCTCACGAGCAATCGTGGCGGCATCGTGTCCACCAACGCCGCGCTCAACATCGACACGCAAGGTGCCGATTTCGACAACACCAAAGGGACGGTGCAGGCCGGCGGTGAACTCAGCATCGCGGCGGCGAACCTCGTCAACGCCCAGGGACGCTTGAGCAGCGCGGCGACGACGCGGGTGGCCAGCACCGGCGTTCTGGACAACACCGGCGGCGAGATCAGTGCCGCGCGCACGGGCATGGACGCGGCCCGGTCCAGCGGCGACGTGAGCATCGACACCCATGGCCAGCGGCTGGCCAATGACGGCGGCCGCGTCGTGGCCGAAGGCGGCTTGCTGCTGAACGCCGGCGCCGTCAGCAATACCGCCGGCGGCAGCCTGACCAGCCACGGCGATGCGACGCTCACTGTCGATCGGCTCGACACCTCGGCAGGAACCGTGCTGGCCGGCAGCGACCTGAAGATGGTGTCGCGCGCCGACGTGCTCAACGACGGCGGCGTTGTCGCCGCCAACGGGCGGCTGGAACTGACGGCGCAAGGCAACGCAAGCAACCGTGCCGGCACGGTGCAGGCCGGCGGCGTGCTGGCCGTGTCCGCGGCGGGTGTCGACAACGCAGGCGGTCAACTGCTCGCTGGCGCGGCGCTCAATGTGTCGACCGGTACGCTGGTCAATGACCGGGGCGACATCGCGGCCCAGTCCGTGACGGCCAGCACCGGGACGCTCAGCAACAAGGCCGGGAGCATCGGCAGCCGCGGTGCGCTCACGCTGGACGCCGGCACGAGCGCACTCGCCAACGATGGTGGACGCATCGTCGCGCAAGGCGCGCTCAAGCTCACGGCAGGCGCTGTGACCAACAGTTCCAGCGGTGCGGGGGCTGGCCTCATCGCCACGAACCAGAATGCCGTCCTCAAGGTCGCGGGGCTGGTCAACGGCGAAGGCTCGCTGCAAACCGCGGGCGATCTGCAGTTCGATGCGCCGGGGGCCGTGAGCAACACAGGCGGCCGCATCCTGGCGGGTGGAGACCTGCGCCTGAACGCGGCCGGCGTGACCAACGCCAATGGCAGCGCCGGGCAGGGCGTGATCGCGTCGGGCCGCACGCTGGACATCGCGGCCAGCGGCACCGTGAGCAACAGCGCGCTGATGCAGGGCGCGGGTGACGTGCATGTCCACGCGCCAACCATCTCCAACAACACTGGACACATCACCGCCGGCCAGTGGATCACGCTCGATGCCAGCAAGCTCAGCAACAGCAGCGGCGAGATCGCCGCCGACGGCGCCATCTCGGCTGTCGCAAGCAGCGTCAAGAACGACCGGGGCCGCATCGCGTCGGGCGCGGCGTTGAACATCCAGTCCGCGGGCGCGATCGACAACAGCGCCGGCACGCTGGCCAGCAACGGGGGTACCTATTCACGGGGTAGCGAGCAGCCGATGACTGCCGCAATGGCGCCATCAGAAGCAATCGTCGGATGTGCTGGCCTGCGCCAAGGCGCAGAGGCTAT
>JAJKJU010000101.1 GCA_021153565.1 Rhizobacter sp. | reverse complement strand
GGGCTCGATGCCGGCGAGCAAGAGCTTCTCGACCAGGTCATCGGCTACTACCACGAGACCCTGCTGCAAAGCCCCGAGGCGCTGGCCTACCTGGAGGGGCGCGGCATTGCGAACCGAGAGCTGATCGAGGTTCACCGTCTGGGCTTCGCGAACCGAACGCTCGGCCTGCGCTTGCCCACCGCGCGAGTCAAAGCCGGCGCCGAGTTGCGCACGCGGCTGCAAAAGACCGGCGTGCTGCGCGAGAGCGGCCACGAGCACTTCAACGGCTGCCTGGTTGTGCCCATGATCGACGAAGCCGGGCATGTGACCGAGGTCTACGGCCGCAAGATTGGCGAAGGCGTGAAGCCGCCGCACCTGTACCTGCCCAGCCCACACAAAGGCGTGTGGAACGTGCGCGCACTCGTGGGCCAGCGCGAAGTGATCCTCACCGAGGCGCTGATCGACGCCATGAGCTTCTGGTGCGCGGGCTACCGCAACGTGACGGCCGCCTACGGTGCCGAGGGCCTGACCGACGACCACCTGGCCGCGTTCAAGCGCTGCGGCGTGCAGCGCATCTTGATCGCCTACGACCGCGACGACGGCGGCGAGCGCGGCGCCCAGAAAGCGGCCGAGCGGCTGATGGAACAAGGCATCGAGTGCTACCGCGTGCAGTTCCCCAAGGGCATGGACGCCAACGAGTACGCCTGCAAGGAGACGCCTGCGGACAAGTCGCTCGGCCTGTTGATCCGCAAGGCGGTGTGGCTCGGCAAGGTGCGGCGCCCGCCGAAACCCCGGGGCAGCACGTCGAGGACGTGGCGCTGCTGGCCGAGGCCGCAGCGGCGCAGGAAGCTCCTTCCTTAGCTGCTGCTGCGGCCGTCGCGCCTGCTGCTGTTCCCACGGCCTCGCCGGCCGCTTCACCCGTGACGATGCCCGCCGTCGACGCCGTCGACGCCGACGCGCAGGTGAGCGACGACGAAGTGGTGATGAGCTTCGGCGACCGGCGCTGGCGCGTGCGAGGCCTGACGAGGAACCTCAGTCACGAAACCCTCAAGGTCAACGTGCTGGTCAGCCGAGGCGAGGCGTACCACGTCGACAACTTCGAGCTCTACGCGGCGCGTGCCCGGGCGCACTACATCGGCTGCGCGGCCAAAGAGTTGGCGGTGCGCGAAGACCTGGTGAAGATCGACCTCGGCCGCTTGCTGATGAAACTCGAAGCCTTGCAGGATGCGCGCATCAAGGACGCGTTGAAGGTCGAGCCCGAGGCGCCGAAGATGAGCGAGGCCGAAGCGGTGGAAGCCTTGGCGCTGCTCAAGAGCCCGGAGTTGATGGCGCGCATCCTGGCCGACTTCGACGCCTGCGGCCTGGTCGGCGAGGCGACCAACAAGCTCGTGGGCTACCTCGCGGCCACGAGCCGCAAGCTCGGCGGACCGCTGGCCATCGTGGTGCAGTCGTCGAGCGCGGCGGGCAAGAGTTCATTGATGGATGCGGTGCTCGCCTTCATGCCCGAGGAAGAGCGCATCAAGTACAGCGCGATGACCGGGCAAAGCCTGTTCTACATGGGCGAGACCAATCTGAAACACAAGATCCTCGCCATCGCCGAGGAAGAGGGCGCGAGCCGCGCGAGCTACGCCTTGAAGCTCTTGCAAAGCGAAGGCGAGTTGACCATTGCGAGCACCGGCAAGGACGCCAACACCGGCAACCTCGTGACGCAGCAATACCGCGTGGAAGGTCCGGTGATGATCTTCCTGACGACGACGGCCATCGAGGTCGACGAAGAGCTGCTGAACCGCTGCATTGTGTTGAGCGTGGACGAGGGGCGCGCGCAGACCGAGGCCATCCATCGCTTGCAGCGCATCAAGCGCACGCTCGACGGCCTGAAGGCCAAGCAGGATAAAGCCCGCCTGGATCCGCTTGCACCAGAACGCGCAGCGGCTGCTGCGCCCGCTCGCGGTGGTGAACCCACACGCCGACCAGCTCACGTTCCTGAGCGACAAGACCCGCACCCGCCGCGACCACGAGAAGTACCTGACCCTCATCGACACCATCGCGCTGCTGCACCAGCACCAGCGGCCGGTGAAAACGATGCCGAACCTCGGTCAGGGCGACGCCGTCGAATACATCGAGGCGAGCGCGGCCGACATCGCGCAGGCGAATGCGATCGCGCACGAGGTGCTCGGCCGCAGCCTGGACGAGCTGCCGCCGCAGACGCGCCGGCTGCTGGCGGCGATCGTGGCGCACGTGCAGGCGCAGGTGAGCGAGCACGGCGTGAGGGTGTGCGACGTGCGCTTCACGCGGCGCGACGTGCGCGCGTTCACCGGCTGGGGCGACACGCAGTTGCGCGTGCACCTGGCGCGGCTGCTCGACCTCGAATACCTCTTGGCTCACCGCGGCATGCGAGGCCAGAGCTACGAATACGAACTCGCGTTCGACGGCGATGCGGGCGTGGACGCGCCGCACCTGACGGGGCTCATCGACGCGACGAGCCTTGCATCTACGTCGGCAAGTTCGCGGGGTGCCAGCCCCGAGTTCGCGGCCTCAACGCGGGGGCATGGCGGGGTCATCGCGGGTGGGTTGCGCGAGGTGCCAACGGCGGCTAAGCAAGCAACGGCGCGGGTTGCGGCCGATCACGCCGACGAAAGCGATGAAACACACGCCCCGGCACTGAACGGCCATCACCGGCCGTACCCGCATCCCGTCTTAGCCGCTTCGGAGGTGCAGCGATGAGCAAGCGCCCCGGCAAGCAATCCGGACCGCTGCATGTGGCGGGCGATCCGAGCATCGTGGGCGGCTTCCGCGGCTACCTGGTGGACTTCCTGGGGTGGACGGCGGCGATGCAGTACGCGGCGATGACGGTGAAGGCGCGGCGCATCGAGATGGGCTACTTCATCGACTGGTGCGAAGAGCGCGGCGTGCAGCGTCCCGACGAGGTGACGCGGGCGATGCTGGAGCGTTACCGGCAACACGTGTTCCTGTACCGCACCAAGGCCGAGGGAGCGCCGCTGTCGTTCCAGACGCAAAGCCGCCGACTCGGCTCGGTGCGCGCGTTCTTCCAGTGGATGGCGCGGCAGCACCACTTGCTCTACAACCCCGCGTCCGAGCTGGAGCTTCCGAAGCAGCAACAGCGATTGCCGCGCGACATCCTCAGGGTGGCCGAGGTCGAGCAGGTGCTCAACGCCTGCGACACCACCGAGCCCACGGGCCTGGGGCTACGCGACCGCGCGATGCTCGAAGCGCTGTACTCGACCGGCATGCGCCGCAGTGAAGTGGCGGCGCTGCGCGTCGATGACGTCGACCTGAACAACGGCACGGTGTTCGTTCGCCTGGGCAAGGGCGGCAAGGACCGCGTGGTGCCCATCGGAGAGCGTGCGTGCCGCTGGATCGAAAAGTACGTCTTCGAGGTGCGGCCCGGGTACATCGAGGAGGTGGACGAAGGAACGCTGTTCCTGGCCAAGCACGGCCACGCGATGGACCCCAAGCAGCTGTCCAACATCGTCAAGAAGGTGATCGAGGTGGCGCAGCTGGAGCGCTTCAAGGACACGCATCCGAACGCCGCGTGCCACCTGCTGCGGCACGCGTGCGCGACGCACATGCTGGAGAACGGGGCGGACATCCGCTACATCCAGGCGCTGCTCGGGCATGCGAGCCTGAGCACGACCGAGGTCTACACGCGGGTGTCGATCATGCAGTTGAAGGCGGTGCACGACAGGACGCATCCGGCGCGATTGCACAGGCGTGGCAGCGAGCAAGGCGCGGTGGATGGGGGTGAGCCTGCCGACGAGGGCGAAACGCTTCTGCGGGCGTTGGATGACGACGCGACGGCCGAGGCCACGTAGCCCGTTCCGTCACGGGGCTTGCGCAGCAAGCCCCGCGCCGTCTCTGCGCCGTGCCGACTCCACCGATGGGGCGTCGAACACGGCCCAAGAAACCAGGCGCTGCGCGCGGGGTGTTGAGTCAAGGCCAAGCGGGCATCGAGCCCGCCTGTCCTTGCGCAGTCCCTGCGGGGGAACTTGCCTGCGGCAAGTTCACATAACGGGCTGTTGCTCACGCTTGCCGCATTCGCCGCCCGAGGCGGCTCCGTGCGAGCAAGCGTGAGCAACCCCCGTTATGTCTGGCGCCCCGCAGCGCCTGCTGCGTAGGCTGAAGGTGGTTGCGGTCGTTGGCCGCAAAGGGTTCTGGTCAGTGCGCTGCGCGCAGTCCTTGGGTTGGCCCCGGCCCGCCGCCCATCCGCCCCCCGAGGGGGCTCCCTGGTCGTCAAACCACCAGCGTGGTGCGCCACCGGTCTTGAACGGTCGTGCATCGCGGGTGAGGAGCTGCCGGCGGGCGTTCGTGTTGAGCGCCGGGCACACCTCCAAGGACACACCGCATGAACACCATCACCGTCACGCTCGCGCTGCCCGCGCAGTTCGTCGAGCACTGCCGCGCCGACCACGTGGAGCCCGGCACCGTCTTGCGCGGCTTCGTGGGCGACCTGTGCGGCATCACCGACGCCGAGGCCGGCTTCGTGTGCAACGGCGAGCGAGCCACCGACCTTACCTTGCGCGCTGGTACTACGCGAAAAGCGTAGCGCCGTGCTCGCCGCGTCAAGGGTTCGCTGCGCCGCTTTGCGCCCTTGACCCGGCTGCGCGCGGCGCTCCTGGGGGCTGGCCAGCGGCGTTCGCGGTGAGCGCCAGGCACCACACATCCGAAGGAACAACACATGCAAGACCACACCGTCACGCTGCACGTCGAACTCGACGGCGAACAGGCCTGGGCGTTGGCGCAACTGCTCAAGCGCATCGGCTTCAGCGACTGCCGAGGCCTGGCACAAGACGACATCGAGGCGCGGCTGATGATCACGGCCACCGAGCGCGTGCGCAGCGCGTTGGCTGAAGTCGGCATCGCGCCTCGGTAGTCCAGTGCAGGCGGCCGGCGTTGCACCGGCACGGCCGGTGCAACGCCGGCCGCGCTGAAGAACTCCCGCCCAGCACAACAGAAGGACGCAAGAGCAACGCGGCAACGACTGCGGTGCAAGCCGAAGTCTCGGCATGCACCGCAATCGGCAAGCGTGCTTCTTGGCCGTGCCGCGTCAAGGGTTCGCTTCGCCGCTTCGTGCCCTTGACCCGATGTGGCGCCGGGTTGCCGCGACGAAAAGAGCAGCGGCTAAAGAGGATTGCCCCCGCGCGTGCGCGCGCGGGGCAGAATGCGCCTCTACGCAAAAAACCTCCGACCGCTGGGAGCACGTCTTCTTCTTAGCCGCTTCACCGCTGAACTCGCCTCTGGCGCCGAGCCTCATCTACGGTGAACTCGCGTCAGGGCGGACATATGTAGAGTCTGATCCGATTGGACTGGCTGGAGGCATCAATACCTATTCGTATGCGCTGAATCAGCCGACTAGGTACACCGATCCGGATGGTCGCCTTGT
>JAJKJU010000100.1 GCA_021153565.1 Rhizobacter sp. | reverse complement strand
GAAGAACTCCGCCGGAATGATGTCCAAGCGCTCGCTGATGTCCTCGCCGATGCGAAGCATCGCCTCGCCGCAGGAGCAGGCCGTGCTCTCGGGCTCCACGATCTGATCGACCCGCGGGAGGTGCGCTGGCAAGGCCTCGCGCTTGGGCTTGCGTTTGGGTGGGCGTTGCTCTGGCGCTGGCTTCGGGGCGCCCTCGGCCTGCAACGCTTCCAGTTGCGCCTCAAGGCTGGCCTGGTCCGCGGCCAGCGTCTCCTCGAAGATCTCGCGCTGCTCTGCGTTCATGCGCTCGGTCTTCGCGCCGAATCGCCACGCCCTCAGCCGTGCGAGCTCGAAGGTGATCTTCTCGATCTTCGCATCGCGCCACTTGATGGCTTGCGCCGCCCGAATAAAGCTGCTTGCGTTGCTCACCGATGTGGCTGTCTTGCTCCGAAATGTGAGCAAGCATCTGCTTTACAAGCTTCGAAACGTCCTCTGAGCCAAGACCGCTGAGGTCCTTGTTCTTGATTGCATGCACATCGAGCATGCGCCATTGTGCAAGCTGTATGCCTCATCAATTGAGGCTCGTCACATGCGTGTGATGACGCGTAATTGCTCAAGGCGTTGCCAAGGCAGGCCGAGCACCAGGGCATCGAATTGCTCAGCTGTCAGCGACACCGACGTCCCGTCGGTGGCATGTCGGGGCCATTCGAAGCTGCCGACATTCAGGCGCCTGGCCGCGCACCACACGCCGAATCCGTCGTGCACCATAAGCTTGATCCGGCTGGCTCTAGAGTTGCAAAACAGATAGCCATGATGTGCCGTTGCACCACCGAACACTTGAACCACTCGGGCGAGTAGTCGATCGCCGCCGGTGCGCATGTCCCATCGCGAGGACAAACAGGTGCAAGGTAAGCGTCTCGCCGGTACACCTTGATCGCTTCGGATCGGTTTGAATGACCCGAGCGCGGCTTTCCAAATTCAGGTCCACATCTTGCAGAGATTTCGTTGGTGGAGGGTATTCGCAGCCGGGTCCCCCAACTCGAGTATGGCGAAGGGCGCGGTGCCTGGGTGCGGCGGATCCTACAAGGAGGATGGTGCCGTGCGTGCGCTGCCCGAAGCCGCCCGAATCGCCGTGCTGGCCATCGCCACGGGTGCGCGTGAAGCGTCCTTGCGCAGAATGCCCGAGCTTTGCGACATCCCGGCGTCGAAAACCGGTTCCTTGCGCAGGTTATAGGCATAGGCCCCAGTCACCGCTCGAAGCACCGCGATCCGTTCCTCGTGTCGAAGAACGCAATAACTGCGACTATGAACGAATAATGTGCGACTGGTCGGCGCCGAGGAAATCAAGTGTTGGCGCGGCCTTGCCGCGTGATTGTTGTGTTTGTGAAGCCGTCGCGCCACTGCAACGCCATCCCGAGTTTGAACGCAAAAACTGCGACCACCTTGCATTTCAAACGCATAAACTGCGACTGTCTCGCACCGGCATAGGATCGCTGCAGTGGCACCCAAATCACTTCGAACAAGCTGCGAATCCGCAGCATCACTCCCAGCGCGCTCGAGACCTTCGATGACCGGCAATGGGAGCAGTTTGAGCGCGTAGCCCAGGCGATTCGATCGCTGGGCAGTACGCCCATGACGCACGCCCAGGCGGAGCGCCTCGCAAAGCGATTCGGCGTGCACCGGGCAACCGTCTACCGGTATCGCGCCCGGCTTCAAGAGATTGATGCGGCCTCGGCGGTAGCAGGCCGCAAGCGCGGCTGGAAGCCGTTCGCGTCGCGCCTATCGGCGCAGCAAGAAGAAGCTGTCGAAGATGCGATCAGAGTCATGCGCAAGAAAGCCGGTCCGCTGCGCGTGATCGATCTGGTCGAGGAAGTCGGCGCTCTGTGCCGCTTGAAGCAGATCCCCTGCCCTTCGCGGCCCACGATCGATCGCCGACTCAGGCGCGCCAAGGTCCGAGTCCATCGCCGTGGTGTCGCCACGCCAGGCACCGCCGACCCGAAGATCGCGCCCGGAACTTTCGTCGTTCAGCGCCCGCTCGACGTTGTAGCGATCGACCACACGCCGATGGACATCGTCGTGGTCGACGATCTGTATCGACAGCCGCTGGGCAAGCCCTACCTCACCATGGCCACGGACGTGGCGACCCGCTGCATCCTCGGCTTTGTGATCACGTTTGTGCCGCCCGGCGCCGGCACGGTGTCGCTCTGTGCCTGACGACGATCGTCGCCTCCAAGACCGACTGGCTGCTCAAGCTCGGTGTCGCCGGCGACTGGCCGATGTCCGGATTGCCGAAGTCGCTGCAGCTGGATGGCGCCGCCGAGTTCAAGAGCAAGGCCCTCAAGCGTGGCTGCGCCCAGTACGGCATCGAGCTCGTCCACCGCGAGCGACCGCACCACGGCGGGCACATCGAGCGGCTCATCGGCACGAAGATGAGCAAGCTCAAGGCGCTGCCCGGCGCCACGGGCGGCTCGCCGAAGGCCCGCCGCTCGTACGACCCGGACAAGCACGCCGCAATGACCCTCGGCGAGCTCGAATCTTGGTTCGCGCAGCAGATCGTCGGCCGATATCACCAGGAACCGCATCGTGGACTCAAAGGAGGAACGCCCAGCGGCGCCTGGGCGCTGCACACCAGCCAGCCCTTGCCGCCGAGCTCCCTCAAGCGGTTCCGGATCGACTTCCTCCCCGCCATCGCCCGCACGCTGCGGCGCGACGGCGTCGTGTTCGAGAACCTGCGCTACTGGCACCCGATTTTCACGCAGTGGCTGGGACAGGAGGAACGATTGACGCTGCATTTCGACCCCCGCAATCTGGCCACGCTATACGTCCCGCATGGCGACGACTACCTGGAGGTTCCGTTCGCTGACCTGCGCTTGCCGCCGGTGAGTCTGTGGGAAGTGCAGGCCGCCGCGCGCCACCTTCACCAGCTCGGCCAGAAGTCCATCAATTCGGCCTTGCTCATCGAGGCCATCGAGAAGCAGCGCGAGATCGTGCGCGGCGCCCAGGCCAAGACCAAAAAGATGCGGCGCAAGCAGCAAGCCGCTCAGCGCGGCCCGACGCCCAGCGGCATCGATCCGTTGGTAACCCCTGGAGCCAAGACCCCCGCAACTGGCACGGACTACAGCAAGCCGGCCAAGCCATTCAAGGGAGAGGTCTGGTGACGCGCTGAACGCGCCCGGATCGTGTTGAGGAAACCATGACGTCGACCAGCCACTTGGACCCCGAAGCGCTCGCAGCGCTGGACCTGTCCGACCAGCACCGGATTTCCTTCCTCGCAGAGGATCGATGGATCGACTATCACTATCCACGCGCACGCAAGGCGCTATTGGAACTCGAACGGCTCTTGGCATCGCCCAAGCGCACGCGCATGCCCAGTCTGCTGATCCACGGCGTATCCAACATCGGCAAGTCGATGATCATCCAGAAGTTTCTGCGCGACCACCCGCACAAGGAGTTCAACCCCGAGACTGGCATGCTACAGATCGACGTGTTGGCGGTCGAGATGCCGGCGGCGCCGACCGAGCGACGCTTCTACGGGCAGTTGCTGCTGGCGTTGAACGCGCCGTACCGACCGGGCGATCGTCTGGCCGCGGTCGAGTTCACGTCCCTCACGCTGCTGCGCCAGGTGAGCCCGAAGATCATCGTCGTCGATGAGGTGCACAACTTGCTCGCTGGCTCGGCGCGCGAGCAGCGCGCTTCGCTGAATCTGCTGAAGTTTCTGTCCAACCAGGTGCCCTGCTCGATCGTTGCCTTGGGTACCCGGGACGCGCTGGCGGCCGTGCAGACCGACCCTCAGATTTCGAGCCGTTTCCGCGGACTGGAGTTGCCGCGGTGGCAGGAGAACGACGACCTGCGCGGATTCCTGGCAGGCTTCGAACGCCAACTGCCGCTGCGTCATGCCTCTGGGATCTCCGACAACCCGGCGATCGTGAGTTTGATCATGAGCGTCACCAGCGGCGTCACCGGCGACATCACGGAGCTGTTGTCGCGCGCGGCCGAGGCAGCGATCCGAACGAAGCGCGAACGCATCACGGCCGAGCTGCTGGAGGCAACCGTCGGCAGGGTGAGCCTTCGGGCATGAGTGCGTCGCATGCCCTCTGGCACCCGGGTCTTCCCGTCGTGCCGCCTCCGGCGGACGACGAGTTGCTCGGCTCCTGGTTGATGAGGATCTCACAGGCCTACGGCTTGAGCCTGCGCAATCTGCTGGATCGCCTGGCCGTCCTGCGGACACAACGCCGGACGGCGCCGCCGTGGTACGAACTTCATCTAGACCACGTGCATGGGCCGCAGCTGTCCGCAGCGCTACATCGACCGCTCGATTCGCTATCGGGCATGGCAGCGCCGCAGTACGGTCGGCGCTGGACGACCGAGATGGGCTTCTGCGGCCAATGCCTGGACGAAGCGAGCTTGAACGGCGCGCCGCTTGGGTGGCAACGCAGCTGGATGCATCCGATGGCACTGGCCTGCGAGAAGCATCGTTCCTGGCTTGAACCGGTCACCGTCGCCCGCCTGCGCGAGATCCGAACGAGCAGCGATTTCCGGCAGCTGCCAAGAAGGAACATCGAATGGTCGGCGCCGGAGCTGCGACGGGAAGCGCTTCTGATTGACGGCGCGCTGTGGTTCCAGGCGCTCGTCTGCAAGCCGGCCGAGCATCCGCCGCCCTGGGGCAAGACCGAACCAGACCAACTCGCAAGAATCCTGCGCACCCTGATCCAGCTTCTGCTGTCGCCGGCCGCGGACGAAGCCGTTCATCATCAGCTCGGTCGTTCACCGAGGAACGTTCCCGAACGTCAGCAGCGATGGCCCTACCGCGCGCTCCGCGTCGACGACGGTATCAATCCGCCGATGACGTTGCCCACACCTGACCACCTGCGGCACCGCCAGTTCGTCCTGGGATTGCTCGGCTACTACCTTCGGCTCCCGCCCACCAACCGAGCGCCACGCGAGCCGCTCGCGAAGTTGATCGCCCGCGAGGTTCCGGTGTGGCAACTCGACCGATGGCCGGAAGCGGCTGCCAAGTGGGTGTCGCCGCCCTCGGCGAGAGCGAGACACCAGCCGTTGGCCGCAGCACGCAGGAAATCGCCGCCTCGGTCGCGGCAAATCGAGAAGAGATTTGCGGCGATCTTCGGCGTCGGGCGTCTGTAGCCGCGCGGCCAGTCGCAGCTTATTCGTTCACAGTCGCCGTTATTTCGTTCTTCGACAGCAAGAGTTTGGCGCAGGCAACAATGCTGCGCGACAAACTCAGGAAACGCCTTGCCGCATGCAAGCTGGAGATGAGTCCGAGCAAGACGAAAATCGTCTATTGCAAGGACCAGGAGCGCACGGAAACTTATCCTGAAATCGGCTTTGACTTTCTGGGGTACACGTTTCGTCCCCGCAAGTCTGTGACGAAAGATGGGGCGGTTTCTTTGAACTTTCTTCCAGCGATCAGCGGCAAAGCGGCCAAAGCGATCCGCCAAACGGTGCGTGACTGGGGGTTGAAACGCAAAACGCCCATTTCCCTTGAGGAAATTGCGAAGCGGATCAATCCGGTGGTGCGCCTTGCCAAATGGATTGCTCGTAAGCACAAGCGTGTGCACGGCAGTTTGGCGCAGGCCTTCGACTGGCTACGGCGAATTCGTCGTACCGTACCGGGGCTCTTTGCGCATTGGGACTTGGACTATCAAAGCTGAACGGTTCAACAACAAGAGCCGTATGAGGGGAGACTCTCACGTACGGTTCCGTGGGAGCG
>JAJKJU010000099.1 GCA_021153565.1 Rhizobacter sp. | reverse complement strand
TGTAAAGCTCGGCCACAGCCGTCAAGGGCGCTTTCGAGGAATTGATTTCGGCTCGCGTGCGCGGCGTCGTTCGGGCTTGCGGATGGACTCGACTCACTGGCCTTTCTCGTGTTGGAAGGCTTCGATAACACCCCGCAAAAGGTCTCTGGCTCGGAACAGCGGCCAGCTGCGGATTGGCACATGATCACACGGGATGGGACATGTAGAGCGAGGGGTGGACGCGAATAATCTAAGCAACACCCCGTCCCGGCCGAGCAAAGCCGCCACCGGCACCACTTCCACTCGCTCGGCCAACGGGTAGCGTCGCGACACCGGGGCAATCACATACGCACGGTCGATTTGCAGATCTTCCAGCACCTGCCAGAAGCCTTTGGTTGGTTTGGGGGCGGACGAGAATTTGATTTCTACGCCCACCTTGCGCGTGCCGCGCTCAATCACCAGGTCCAGTTCCGTGCCGGCGGCCGTGCGGTAGAAGCCCAGTTGCGCATCGGGGGGCAGCACGGCCGCCACTTGCTCCACCACAAAGCCCTCCCAGGACGCGCCGGCAATGGGGTGTCCCTGCAAGTCCTGCACGGTCGCGATACCGAGCAGAGCGTGCAGCACGCCGCTGTCGCGCAAATACACCTTGGGTGACTTGACCAGTCGCTTGCCGACGTTCGCGAGATGCGGTTGCAAGCGGCGCACCATCATCGTGTCGACCAGAACGTCGAGATATCGGGCGGCCGTGGTATGCGAAGCACCGCCGAGCGACATGCCCAGTTGCGAGGCATTGAACAACTGCCCTTGCAGGTGGGCCAGCATTTGCCTTCAATTGAACCTCGAAGCTGCCTTTCAATCTCCTTGTATTTTGAACATGGGACAGTCAATTTACAACCAACAGATTAGCTCTCAACTCTGCCTGTGCTCCGACACTTTGGGGATGCGGAGGCGTGGGCGCATGCGCTGGGCGGCGCGAGATGCGGCAGCAGGCGGCGCCCCGTCTTGATCATGCCGCCCTACCCCCACCCGCCCACAACACGCCAAGGGGCACCGCCCACAAGTGCTCCTCGAACGGCATGATTTGTTCGCCGGTGTAGAGGACGATTCCTCTGGCGAAGGCCTTCACTTCGACACCCACGATCCGCTGACTGGGCGCTTCGAGCACCAGATCGACCTCTTGCCCCGCCGCCGTGCGAAAGTGCCAGGCAGTGGCCGCAGTTTCTGCCCAGCGCAGGTGGCGCCGCACTTCCTGCACGGCGAATGTTTCGAGCAAGGGCCCTAGCTGCGGCGACAAGGCCAGCGCAGCAGGATCAGTGTGGCCCCGCAGATGCGCGGTGAGTCCGGCTTTTTCGCTGATACATGGCTGCATTTTCGCCACGCCATGGCGAAAATGCAGCCATCCGGACACGTTAAGCGCCAGCTACAAGCCCGACGTGGCCGAGTTCGCCGGCACTGAATCCTGGCGTCAAACCTTGGCAATCCAGCACAGCACATGGGTGCGCAGCGCGGGCACGAAGTTGAACCATGTGTAGAGCGAGGGATGGAGGCGTGTCACGGCGCGTGCGATGAGCGGCGCGAGCGTGATTCGTCTGGATTGCATCCGCCCATGCGGGAACAGGGCGCGCACACGCGACAGCGGAACGCCGCGAACGTCGCGGTTGCGCGGGTTGTCGACGGTGAAGTCATACCAAAGCACGCCGCCGCCAGGCTTCACCACCGACCACATCGCGTCGGCCAGTCGCTGCTGGAAGGTGTCGTCGAGCAGGGACGAGAACACCGTTGCCTGCAGCACGATGTCGACGCTGCCCACCTCTGGCACCAGCCGTACGGCATCGCCTTGAAGCAGCGTTACCGGCTCGGGCAAACGTGCGCGCGCCACCGCATGACGCTCCGGCAAGAGTTCGATGCCCGAAAGGTTCTCGGGCATGAAGCCCATGAGCAGGCATTCGATGAGGTTGCTGCCCGTGCCGCACCCCACTTCGAGCAGCTTGAGCAACGACAGGTCCGTGAAGCCGAGTCGCGAAAAGAGCGACAGCATCGCGCGTTGCCGCTCTTGCAGCGCCCGCAACGCCGACGGATTGAGCAGGCTATAGCGCGGATCGTGTGGCACGCGCCGCGCATAGCGCTCGCGAACGGATTGCGGCTCAGCGGAATGATCGTGCTGGTTCATGCTCATCGCCTCATCTCGTCAGCCTGGCGAAGCGTTCACGGCCTTTGCCGTGACGAAGAACATCCCACCACCCGATGATCGAGCCGATTCCATAGCCGAAGTGGTACGCGGCGATGACGGCGGGGATGCGCACGAGAACAGGCAAGCCTGGCTTCGCCGACACGGCCACCGCGGCAGTCATGGTGAGCACTGCCGCGCTGTACATCCCGATCAGCACGACAAGCGGCCAGACAGACAACCCCACCGCGGCGACCACTGCGGACAAACCCAGCAAGGCGACGAAGACACTCGGCACCGCATGCCGCACCGACGCGGCCTGCCCATGCTTTTTCATCACGAACGGCTTCCAGTATCCATACTGCAAATACTGTCGAAACACTTGCGACAACGAAGCACGCGGCCGATACACGCTTCGAATGCGCGACGACTGCCACACCCGTCCACCGCCTTTCACGATGCGCAGGTTGTGCTCATCGTCCTGGTTGCGCACGAGCTGTTCATCGAATCCGCCGAAGCGCTCGAAGCTCTTGCGCGGCCAGCTTCCGAGGTACACGGTATCGGCCCAACCGTCGTAGTCGAGTTGCCGCGACAGCGCGCCGCCCGCCACCCACCGCGACTGGAAGGCCGCAGCCACCGCATGCTGCATCGGCCGGGCGTCGGCATCTGGCTCTGCCCGCCAAGGGCCGCCCACGTTGTCGGCACTGGTCTCGGCCATCACCGCCAGGCACTGGGCGACATAGTCGTCGGCGTACTCGCTGTGAACATCCATGCGCACGATGGCTTCACCCGTCGCCAGCTTCATGGCAGCGTTGAGTCCGGTGGAAACGATGCGCTTCGGGTTGGCGATCCACGCCACACGCGGCTCTGATGCCGCGATGCGCTGCAGCAGTTCGCGCGTTCCGTCGTCGCTTTGCCCGTCTGCGACGACGAGCTGAAGACGCCATCCCGACGGTAGCTGTTGCCGCATCACTCCTTCACAAAATCTTTCGATGTACTTGTGCTCGTTGCGACATGGGACGATCACCGACACCACCTTCATGCGGCCGCTCCGTAGGCGTTTCGCACGGCGACGTCGCGCACAAGCATCGTCCAGCGGCGCTCATGCTCTTGCGGACTGAAGTGCTCGCGACTGCGCTCGATGGCAGCACGGGCCATTTGTCGGCGAAGGGCCGGCGACGACAGCAGTTCGATGATCGCGGCCGCCAGCGCATTGACGTCGCCCAGCTTCACGAGTCGGCCGGTCTGCTCGTTGATGATTTCACCGGGCCCTGTCGGACAGTCGAACGCCACCGCCGGCACGCCCAAAGCCTGCGCTTCGAGCAAAGCGAGCGGCATGCCTTCATACCGCGAAGACAAGACGAACACGGCGGCGTCGCGGTAGTAGCGTTCGATCTGCCCAGTCGGCGCGATCCATTCGATCCGGTCGTCAACGCCCAGTTCTTTTGCGATGCGTTCATGCTCCGCGCGCAGCGGTCCGTCCCCCGCGATTCGAAGGCGCGCTTCGGGCATCGCCTTCGCTACTGCGGCCCAGGCCTTCACGAGCAGATCGAAGCCTTTCTGGGCGACATGCCGCCCTACCGCAAGAACCAGGGCCTTGTCCGGCAGCGACGGTGCATCAGCGCGCAGCGACGATGCGTTGTAGATGACCTGTGTGCGCGGATTCAATGCACGGAAACGGGGTTCGTCCGCCCGCGTGAGACTCACCACGGCGCCGACCTTCGGATACAGCCACTGCCGCAGCTGCTGCCACAGTGCCGATCTCGCCGTGAAGTGGTTGTGGTCGCAGCAAATCGTTCGCATGGCAAAGCGGCGATCGAGGACGAGCACTGAACAAGCCGTGGTCAATCCATTGAGCACGACCACGTCGGGACGATCCGATCGAATCACGCGAGCAAGCGCGTGGCCGACGCGCCACTGCGTGCGCAAAAGCCGCCATGCGCGCGCAACTCGTGAACTTGCGGCCTCGGCATCGCCCGAAGACCGCCTTGCATCCCCCGTCAGCACACGCACCGATGCGTTCAGCGGGTACTGGATCTCCGCCCGCTGCGTATCGACACTGCCCACTGCCACGTCCATTCCTTCGCCCGCCAAATGATTCGCCATCGCACACACGAAGCGCTCTACACCGCCCGAGATATCCAGGCGATCGCAGAGCAACAGGACGCGCATTGGCGGAGTCATCGCGTCGACGTTCGATTGACGAGCGAATGCACGTCGACACGCTGGTAGTCAGGCTGCGGCAGATCGAGCCCGCTGTTGCGCACGACACGCCATCGTTCGCGGCCCGCGCGCATTGCATCGATCAAGCCCCATTGGACGAGCTGACGAACAACCCTCTGTCGCCCTCTCAGCGACGCAGCCGGCTCACCCGCAGCGGCAGCCGGCGCATGAACCCACTTATCCTGCGCATAGTCTGACTGCTGCGGCGCAGCCAGCGGCCCCACCTCGCGCAGCTTGCGCGCGATCACGAGCATGTACACCTCGTGGCTGTTGCACAGGTTCACGCGACGCTTCACATCCATCGGGTTCGCCACCTTCCACCAATGAAGCCGGTCAGCCTTCAACGCGAACCACAACCCGCGCATCTCGAAGCCGTTTCTGGCCTGGTAGAGGTTGAAGAAGAGCTCCGGCGAGAACTGATAGAAGCCGTGTCCCGACAGATTGTTGGCCGGCAGCGAATGAAACACGTGACCCCCGACGCGGCACAAGTCCACACAATTGCGCCACGCAACGGGGAAGTTGAAGACGTGTTCGAGGCAACCGAAATCGAGCACCGCGTCGTAGCTGCCGCGCTCGACACTGTTCGTCGGCCACGGCAGGTTCATGTCATGGATGAGGCGCGCGTTCTCGTAGGGCGATGCATCGACGGAATCAGCGACGCCCGCGCCCAGCCACTGCTGCATCAACGGCTCGAAGTAGCGCAGCGCGCCTGGTGCAATCGCCGGCTCCGCAAGCGGCGGCAAGCCGCGAAGGCGCCGATGCTGCTCCAGCTCGAAGTCTTCGATGAACAGCGCCTGCCGCCCGATCGCCAGCGTGCGATCGAAGCTCGCGCCGATGTCTTTCGCATGCGCCAGCAGGTTCAAGTTGTGGATATCGATGCCCACCCGTGTTTTTCCTTTTTCTGTCAGAGGCTGAGAGTTTTGCGAGCGGGCATGATCGAAATATTCTCAGAGGTTGAGAGTTTTTCGAGCGTGCCCGAGCAGCGCGTCAAAAGGCACCTGATCCAGGCGCAAAGCGCAGCCATAGCCCGGGCTATGGCGAGCATTTGCAACGACGAGCAGGGGTCTTTTGACGTGATGAGCGGGCATGATCGAAATACTCTCAGC
>JAJKJU010000098.1 GCA_021153565.1 Rhizobacter sp. | reverse complement strand
TGAACCGGCAACGCGTGTGCAGACTGCGAAGACACGACTTCAGCAGCTTCGGCGAGGAATCGCCGGAACATCACTTCGGAGTTGGCTTCGCTCATTGCTGGCGAGGCCGGCATCGGTGTCGCGGGCTGAACCGGCAACGCGTGTGCAGACTGCGAAGACACGACTTCAGCAGCCTCGGCGAGGAATCGCCGGAACATCACTTCGGAGTTGGCTTCGCTCATTGCAGGCGAGGCCGGCACGGGTTGCGTGTGATCAGGCCACTGGGTCGACTGCACTTCGACGCTGTGCTGGAAGCTGGAGAGCGAATCCAGATCGGGGGAGTCGAACCAGTCGGGATCAGGCAGATTGTTCAGGTCCAGAGAAACCGTGGGCAGGGATGGCTGCGGCGTGGCCGGCTGGCCTTCCTGCAAAGGCTGGCCCCTGTGGTGGCCCAGCAGCACCTTGAGGGCAGCCTTCAAGTCCCTGTGGGGCCCATCGGCTCCGCCGCTCTCGCGGAGGTACTGGTCCCGCAGCCCTTGGACCTCCTGCAGCTCCCCTCTGCGGTCGATTTCCAGGATGTCCTGCAGCCCACCTGGGTACGCTGGGCTGTCATGCGTCCTTTGTTGACGCAGCCATGTGCTGAAGTGGATCAGATGGCCGCGGTAGTTGGCCAGCGTAGTCGCTTGCAGGATGCCTTTCTTGGCAGCGATGGCGGCATCGATCGACTTGGCTTCCGCCTGGGGGAAGTCGGGCGCATAGCCCGAGTTGGCCCGCGGAACGTCCCTGCCGGCGTGGCCCCGAATCCGATCGCTGTTCTGGGTGCCGGCGAAGCGCTGCAGGCGGGCCACGGCGGCGGGCAGGTGGCGCCTGGCCGATGGGTTGATGCCGGCCAAGTGGGCCTCAAAGAGTTGCTTGGCGTCGGCGTGGCGAGCATCCCCATGCATGGCCAGCCACCCGGACAGCCCGCCATGGCCCTTTTTGACGAGTGCCGCCCCGAAGCGAATGAGCAAACCTGCGTCCCTGAGCCCCTGCCGGGCTGGGCCTCTTTGTTCGGAGTCGTTCCGCAACTGCTGCAGAAGCTGCCGATCGTCCGGTGGAAGCCGCTCCAGCAGCTGGTTCGGACGGACCTGCGAGCGCGTGCTGTCTTCCGGCAGGTGCCTTTCCTCGGGGGGCACGATGATCAGCAGGTTAAGCGCCGTATTGAGGTAGCGGCGTTGGTCGTCGCCCCAACGGCCAATGACCCTGTCCCTGTCTGCGAGGGCCCGAGACTTCACGTCTTCATCCGAGCTTTCGTAGCGCTGCAGGAAACCTCGCAGGTCGGCGTGCGGATTGTCGGCCAGCATTTCCTTCGCGAAGCGTGCCAAAGCAAGCCCGTATTTCGCAATCGTCCGCGGAGCAAGCATCAAGGTCTCGGCCGCCATAGTGAAGACCTCGATCATTTCGAGATTGTCTTCGTGAGTGTCGTGGGCTGGCATCTCCCCGTGCGCGGGTTCCACTGCGGCAGCCGGCTGCCGCATTTCCGTCGCCTGACTGGGCCGATGTTCCCCTACGAACGTGTCGCGGTTGCCCTCTACTCGAAGGCGACGCGCAGAGGGAATGCCGGCCTGCTCCTGCATCCGATCTAGCACGTATGCGAGCCTTCGACTGCCTGGCTGCGATCCGATATGCCGCGTCTGCAGCTGCCGCGCGAGCCGCTCGCGACCGTCGTCAAACATGGCGAGCCACTCCGAGACTCCACCGTGTCCACCACGCAGCAGCGCCGCAGAGAACTGGCTGAGATGCTTCGATTCGTCTTTGCCGAGTGGTTCGAGCAGCGCTCTCTCCGGCGCCGGAAGCAGCCAACGCCGATGGTGGGGGCTGACGTCGTCCTCGGTCATCCCGTCTTGGTGACACATCGCGTCCCGCTCGTCGGTGGGAATGGCGCAGAGCAGGTCCAGCGCGTCACGAAGGCCTTGGCCGGCGAAGCGCTCGGCCTGACTTTCGATGAAGGCATCCACTTGCTCGCGTGCCGACTCGCTGACATCGGTGTCGGTACTTCCGTAGCGCAGCACAAACCTGCCCAGGCGGTCGTGCGGATCAGCTTGCGACAGGCTGACGGCGAAGCTGAACAAGGCTGCGCGGTCTCTTTCCATCGCCCGATGATTCTGTCCGGCGGCCTTGCTGCACTCGGGGTACACATGCTCCACGAGCAACAGATCTTCCATGCGATTGCGGTACCACTGGACAGCAGCCTCGCGCGGCATGGCCAGGCGTGCGGACCGGACTTCTTCATTGACAGGAGAGCTCGACGGGCTGGCGCGCACTGGTGAACCGAGCGACGGCAGCGCGTTGAGATTGGAATCGAAGCCGCGCAGGAGTTCGCTCGTGTTCTGCGATGCAACTGCGCTTTCCCCGCGGGATGGGGCCGCCGTGGCCAGCCATCGTTGAAACAGATCCGCCGAGTTGCCCGGGCTGTTCGGTGCGGCCCCAAGGCTCGCCGGAAATGCAGGATATGCGGCCTGCGCACCGATGAACGGTGACGAAGCGCGACCGGCCAGGATTCTGGCCGATGGCTGCATCGGAGGAAACGACGTGCTCGTGCTGGCCGGTCGCGGTGACACGCCTTGCAAGCTTGAGTCGACCGACGGGGCGATGCGCGGGCGCACGTTGCGAGGCTCATTCGCTTCCTCGCCGCGATCAGGTAGAGGACGGCCGGGCGCGGCACGGTTGATGCGATCCAAGATAAGCCTTTCCCGTTGAGGACGCTGCAGCATGGGGGCAACGGCGCCGTGAGGCTTGTTGGACTCCGAAAGGAGGCATGAAAGTGCGAAGTTTCATGTCGAGGATGGCATGAAGTGGCCAAGACCGGCGTCCATCACGCATGACTCACGCGGGATACTCCGCCGTGGCGACCACGCTGCATTGGGTGAGCAGTTCAATGCGGACAGACTTCGTGCTCGATGCCTTGGAGCAGGCGTTGTACGCTCGTCAACCGGAGCGGGACAGTAGTTTGATCCATCACAGCGACCGCGGTTCGCAATATGTGTCCATTCGGTACTCCGAACGCCTCGCAGAGGCCGGCATCGTGCCGTCGGTGGGCAGCAAGGGCGACAGCTACGATAACGCGCTGGCCGAGACGATCAACGGGCTCTACAAGGCCGAACTGATCCATCGGCGCGGACCGTGGAAGACAAAGGAGGCCGTCGAACTGGCCACACTGGAATGGGTGTCCTGGTTTAACAACCATCGGCTGCTCGAACCCATCGGCTACATCCCACCGGCGGAGGCTGAGGCAAACTACTACAAGCAACTCGTCAGTCAAGCAGCCACGGTGGCGGCCTGACTTAAACCAACGGGCCTCCACGAAACCCGGGGCGATTCAATGGGGGCCATCAAGAAGAGCGAGTTCGAACGCATCATTGTCAATACGACCGTCCAGGAGAAGGCCATTGCGCATCCCACCGACAGCAGGCTGCTGGAAGTCGCGCGGGAGAAGATTGCGCGTCTGGCCAAGCGCGCCGGTATCGCCTTGAAGCAGACGCACCAGCGCGAAGGCCGGACCTTGCGTCGCCGTGCAGCGGGCTACGCCCACGCCAAGCAGTACCGACGGCTCAAGCGAGTGCTGCGCCGCCAACGCACCATCCTCGGGGCTTTGGTGCGCGACGTGCAACGCAAAATGACGGCCTTGCCGGATGCGATGCGCGACGGCTTGAACGTGTGGCTGGAGCGTGCCGAGCGCATCCGCACCCAGAAGCCACGCGACAGCGGCAAGCTGTATGCGTTGCATGCGCCCGAGGTCTCCTGTATCGGCAAGGGCAAAGCCCGCAAGCCCTACGAATTTGGCGTCAAGGTCACCCTGGCCGTCACGCATCAATCCGGGCTGATGGTCGGTGCCCGCAGCCTGCCCGGCAATCCGTATGACGGCCATACCCTGGCCACGCAGCTCGAACAGACCAACACCTTGTTGGAGGACCTCGGCGTCAAGCCGAAAGTGGTGGTCGCCGATCTGGGCTATCGGGCGGCGGGCCCGGACATCGCGCCGGTACAGCTGATTCATCGCGGCCGCTACAAGACGCTCACCAACGTGCAGCGCAAATGGCTCAAGCGCCGCCAGGCCATCGAGCCTCTCATCGGCCATGCCAAGCACGACCACGGCATGGCCCGCTGCTGGCTCAAGGGCAGCGAAGGCGATGCACTGCACGCGGTACTGTGTGCCGCCGGGTTCAATCTCCGCTGGCTGCTGCGTGCCGTCGGCCGTCTTGGTCTGCGCGCAGTTTTTTTGCGCCTGCAATTTCTCGCCTTTGTGGCAGCCGCCTGCCATCATCGTCCCCCGGCTCTCTCATGGCGGTGGCCACCATCACCGACTCAACATGCTCTCCGCAAATTCAGCATGAACTGAGGGAAGTGAATTTCGCAAGTCCGACTATCTATGCAAGTGAGTTCTGCAATTCCCTCGCCAATCCGGATATTGCAAAGGTTTCGACGCCCAAGCTGCCCGCGACGGCGACGAGGCTGTCGCACTGTGCCTCGCTCAGATGCGCCACTCCCGCGCCCAGCCCGGCTATCGCGTGAGCTTTGCCATCGTCACTGCTGAGACTGAGGGCAGCCGCGACGAGGGCCTCGCGCTGGGAATCGCTCAGATGGGCCACTGCCGCGCCCAGCCCGTTAATTGCACTAGCCTTGTCGAAGTTGTCGCCGAGGCCGAGAGCGGCGACGACGAGGCTCTCGCGCTGGGAATCGCTCAGATGCGCCGCTGCCGCGCCCAGCCCCTCTATCGCACGAGACCTGTGCCAGCTGTCGCCGAGGCCGATGGCGGCGACGACGAGGCTCTCGCGCTCGGAATTGCTCAGGTGCGCCACCCCCACGCCCAACCCGGCTATCGCAAGAGCCTGGAAAAAATTATCGCCCAGGTCCATCGTGGCGGCGACGAGGCTCTTGCGCTGGGGCTCGCTCAGATGCGCCACTGCCGCGCCCAGTCCGGCTATCGCATCACCCGTGGCGCGGACATTGCCGAAGCTGATGGCGGCGGCGACGAGGCGGTCGCGCTGGAACTCGCTCAGATGCGCCATTCCTGCGCACAGTCCGGCTATCGCATCAGCCTTGTCGCCGTCGCGGGCGAGGCCGAGGGCAGCGCTGATGAGGCGCTCGTGCTGCGACTCGCTCAGATGGGCCATTCCTGCGCCAAGACCTTTTATCGCGCGGGCCTTGTCGTCATAGGTGAGGCCGATGGCGGCGACGACGAGGCTCTCGCGTTGCGACTCGCTCAGATGCGCCATTCTTGCGCCAAGACCGAATATCGCGCGGGCCTTGAACTGGCCATCGTTGATGCCGACCGCGGTGGCGACGACGCTATTGCGCTGGTGTTCGCTCAGATGTGCCAGACCCGGGCTCAACCTGGCTATCGCAATGGGCATGTGGAGTTCTCCCATGCCGATAGCGGCGGCGACGAGTCTGTCGCGCTGGGGCTCACTCAAATGCGCCGCCCCCGCACCCAGCGCGCCGATTGCTTCGGCTTTGTCTCTGGAGGTGGAGCAACTGGTGGCGCAGTCGATAAGGCGCTCGCGCTGGCCCTCGTTCAAATGCGCCATTTTCTCGCTCAGCGCCGCTATCGCCGAGGCCTCGTTGCTGCTATTGGCGAAGCCGATCGCAGTGGTCAGGAGGCGTTCTTGCTGCTGCGGCCTTAAGAGTCCGAGCATGGATGCATACTTCCCAACAAGTCCTGGGGTGAGCTGGCTGCAGTCGCTGACATGACGTTCAGCCGCTTGCATCAGGCGGCTGAGCAGTCGGTATTTGGGGAAGGAGTCGACTCCCTGCACCAAATCCCGTAGATCGCGAGACGTCCCCCACAGGGCCATCAGATTTCGGGCCCTCGAAGGTGCGTCGCTCGGCAAGTAGTCGAGGATCTTTCTCTGACAGTCCGTTGCGAGCTCTTGGAACGGTGCTCTTCGTGGCGCGATGCTACTCGATGGCGATGTCCTCGCTGTCAATCCGGACGGTCCGCAAAGGTTGCTCTCTTGGACGGGACGTGATTCCGGTGTGGGATTACCTTGCTGGCCCGCCGCGTCGGTTCGCGTATGCCGCGTACCCGTGACTGGCCTGGAAATGATGCAACCCATGCTGACTCCGGCTTGAACTTGATGTGAATGAAACGACCTTCCAAATTAGACCCTTCCCCCCGGCGCACACCATGGCGTACAGCCGAAGTGATGTTCGAGTGGACGAAGAACAGTAGCGGTAGGGACGAGGATTGCTCCCCGCCACTCACCCCATGGCACGTCTCAACAAATCGCTTGTAGGCGGTCTGGACGGTCTAGATTTTTTGCTGGCTCAAACGAATAATTCAGCAGCTTGTTAAACACGAATTTCTCCGGCGGCACTACCGGCGAGTCGCAAACGCCTGGCCCAGCTGGCGCGCTCGCTTGGCATCGTCGCTGTGCAGGTAGATCGACGTGGTGGCAATCGAGGCGTGGCGCAGGTTGTCGCGCACCGCGGTCAGATCCGTACCGTGCGCCAGCGCGTGGGTGGCATGCGTGTGGCGCATCCAATGGGGGCTCGCCCGCCGAAGCTTTTCGGCGACCACGGGGTTGCCAGGTTCCAGCAACGTCGCCGCCTGCCGGAAAAATCGGCGCATCACCGTCCATAGCCGCGCTCCGGTGATGCCCGCCTCGCTGTGGGGATCGAGGCTGCCGATCAGGCGTGTGTTCGGGTTCTGCTGCGCTGGCGTGGTCGGTATGCCTCGCTGCACCAGGTGAGTGTCGAGTGCCGCACGTGCGAGTGGCGGCAGCACCACTTTGCCGGCTTTGCCACCCTTGCCGACAACGTGCAGCCAGCGATCGCCATAGGCATCGGTCTCGATGGCGCCCAGGGTCGTGCCAACGAGTTCGCTTGCGCGCAGCCCGGTCGCGTACGCGAAGTCGAGCACGAAGCGCACGCGCTGCGCGGCCGGCGGCGCCCATCCGTACGACCACTCCAGAGCATCGGCAACGGCGCGCAGCAACGACCATTCGCCGTCGGCAAACACATGCGTCGTGGGCAGCGGCGCAGAGCGCGAGACGCCGCGCACCTTGATGCCAGAGAACGGGTTCGCCAGCACGTAGCGCTGTTCGATCAACCAGCGGTACATCGCCCCGAGCACGGACAGTGCGTAGGAAGTCGAACGAGGCGACAAGACGCCGGCGAACGGGCGCCACTCCGGTGACGTGCGTGGCCGGGGCGGCCCGACCCAGCGCTCGCGCGGGGTCGGGCGCCGCAGGAACGCCCGATAAGCGATCGCATCTTCGGTGGTGAGCGATGACAGCGCCCGTTGGCGCTCGACAATGGCCCACAGCATCAGCCGTTCGGCCTCCTTGCGGTAGGCATTTTGTGTGGCCGGCGTCTCGTGCAAGGAGAGCCAGGCCTGAACGGCCTGGTGGTCGTTGGTGGCGTTCAACGCACAACTTGCTCGGGGTGCCCGGAAGGCTCCTTGCGAGCCGTCGACTTCGTCGGGTGTCTGCAGTCGCTCCCAAGGCACGACGCCCTGCGGCGAGGACCTCAGCACGAGCGCGCGTGCACGCTCGGTGAGTTCGGGGTGTGCAGCGAAGAAGGCCTCGACATGGCGTGCCCCTGTGGCGCCCAGGCCAGCAATCGCGGCCCACCAGCGCCGCCGCCGTGGAACTCGAACCGTCAGCGCCGCCAGTGTCTTGATGCCTTGCGCGCGCAAGGCGACCACGACGCGAGGTGACAACCACTGCCCGACATCGTCGCCGATGAGCGGCACGGGCGCTGGCGCATCGCGCAGCACATCGATGGCTCGCGCCACGGCGTGAGCGTGTCGAGTTCGAGCGCTTTCGGGGTGCACGAACAGCGCGGCAAGATCATTGCGATGGCGATCGCGGGCAAGGTTCGCGAGCTGACGGCGCAGCCGCCCGAGGACGCCGCGCGCCGATTGGCCTGGCGCCATCCGATCGCCCAGGTAGCGCATCACCGCTTGGCGTGACGGCATGCCTTCGTACCAGGCACGCAGCGCCGACAAGGCCGCCGCGTCCGGCAGGCCAGGCGGCGCGTCGATGCCGATGTGAGCCATTTTGGCCGCTGTCCTTCGGGACTGGCGTGTTTGAGCGGAAGGCTGTTCCATATTGCAACATCGCTGCTTCAATAATAGCTGCTATTTAAATATGCGCACTTTTTGGCGCCCGGCAGGCGGACCAATTTGCCGGCCAACCCCTCGCTTTTCGACCCCGAATAGACCCGATGCCCCGTCGCGAACTACTGACACCCGCGCAGCGCGACCAACTTCTCGCGTTCCCAACAAACGAAGCCGAACTGATCCGGTTGTACAGCCTCAGCAACGCTGACTTCGCATTTCTCAGGGCCCACCGGGGCGTGCACAACCGCCTGGGCGTGGCCGTGCAGATCGCCTATCTGCGATTTCCAGGAAGGCCAATCGCGCACGACGAACTGCCACACGCGCCACTGCTGGCCATGATCGCCGTCCAGCTGCGCGTGCCGGTGTCGGCCTGGGCTTTGTACGCCACGCGTGACCAAACCCGCCGCGAACACGTCGTCGCCATCACGCGCTGGCTGGGCCTGCGCGCGCTGGACCTGAACGCGCACCGCGCGTTGTCCCATTGGCTGCTGCCCATTGCCATGCAAACAACGCAAGGCCTCGTCTTGGCGCAGGCGTTGGTCGACGAGATGCGCGGCTGCAATATCGTGTTGCCGGCACTGAGCACGATCGAACGGCTGTGTGCCGAGGCCTACACGCGCGCGCAGCGCCGCATCTTCAAGCTGCTGACGGCGCCCTTGAGCGAGGCGCAAAAGGCGTC
>JAJKJU010000097.1 GCA_021153565.1 Rhizobacter sp. | reverse complement strand
ATGCCCGCTCATCACGCCAAAAGCCCCCTGCTCGTCGTTGCAAATGCTCGCCATAGCCAAGCTATGGCTGCGCTTTGCGCCTGGATCAGGCGCCTTTTGACATGCTGCTCGGACACGTTCGAAATACTCTCAGCCTCTCAGGCCTTCGATGGAAAACAGCACCGCGCGCCGTGATCACGACGTGTATGCCGCGAAGCTCGCCTGGCTTCGCTCGCACCAGCAGCAGTAGCTGCCTGGTGCTGGACCTGTGCGTCAACGGGACGCCGCGCCGCCTCGTTCTGCACTCAGAGGCTGAGAGTAGTTCGATCATGCCCGCTCGTCGTTGCAAACGCTCGCCATAGCCCTGGCTATGGCTGCGCTTTGCGCCTAGATCAGGCGTCTTTTGACGTGCTGCTCGGACACGTTTGAAATACTCCCAGCCTCTCATGCCTGCGAGGAGGCTTTCCTCGAACCGCAGTCTCTTTTCCCAGGAGATGTCATGTTCCGTAGATTCCTTTTCGCCCTGATGGGCTTTCTTCTCACGATCAACATGGCCTGGGCTGCCACGGACGCCAACACGGCAACGAAGGAAGACCTGGACAAGATCAAGGGCATCGGCCCCGCCATTGCACAGAAGATCGTCGACGAACGGCAGAAGAATGGTCCCTTCAAGAGCCTCGACGACCTGCAAAAGCGTGTCGCAGGGGTTGGCGAAGGCAGCGTGAAGAAGATGGCCGCAGAAGGGCTGACTGTGGGGGGCGGCAGTACGGCGCAGGCTGCCGATGACAGGGCCGCGAAAAAGCCAGCGAAGAAGGAAGTCCAGGCCGTAGCGGACAAGCCGGCGACTGCTGCATCGGAGGCGGCCGTGAAGCCGCAGGCGGACGCCAAGATGGCAAAGGCCGCGAAAGCAGAAGCAAAAGCGGCGAAGGCATCGGAGGCGAAGGCTGCGAAGGCCGCCATGGCCGACGACGCGGCCTCGGCGGCTGGAGACAAGAAGCCGCGCAAGAGCAAGAAGGACGCTGCGGCGTCAGCTGCGAAGCCCTGATATTCGCACCGCAGCCTGGGCGCAGCCCTTTCGGTTACCTCCACTCGGGCCGCATGGACTTTCTCCCTCTCCCTCTGGGAACCCCCTCGGGGGAGGGCAGGGTGAGCGGTGGTCAGAAAAGTGAAATCATTTGCCCCACACCTCACCCTCACCCCAACCCTCTCCCTCGCCGGGAGAGGGAGTGACTAGCGCTTGCCGCCGCGCAGCATCAGCACCACACCCATCAGCACCACGCCCGCCGCCATCCACTCGAACGACGTCACCGCTTGCCCTGCATCTCCACCCCCAGGACCATCGCGATCACCGGATTCACAAAGGTACAGATCATGAAGCGCTGAGAATTGCTCCCTCTCACCCTCGGGGGAGAGGGCAGGGGTGAGGGGTGGTCAGAAAAGTGAAATCGTTGCCCCACACCTCACCCTTACCCCAACCCTCTCCCTCGCCGGGAGTCCCTCCGGGAGGGGTAATGCGGTGACCCCGGAGCGACCTGCGTAGGATTGAAAGGGCTTAGCCTGAAAGCAATCTGCGGGGATGTGAAGCGGCCCCAACCCGGACTGCAGGTCGTCAGCTAAATCAAGCCGATGTCCTTCGGCATCGTGCCCGGAAACACCTGCCCGACGCGCTTGCCGTCGAGGCCATACATTCGCGTGAACAAGCCTCCCAGCACCGCACGGTACTCGTTCAGCACGGGATAGTCCCTGTTCTGGAACAGCGTTCCCGTGCTGATCGCCTGCTGTTCCCCCGCGACGCATCCGCCGCGCACACTCCCGCCCATCACCCAGTACACGCTGCCATGACCATGGTCGGTGCCGCGATTGCCGTTTTCGCGGAATGTCCGGCCGAATTCGCTCAGGACGACAACCACGGTGCTATCCCACAAAGGCCCCATCTCCTCGGCGAAAACAGAAAGACCCTGGCCGAGCTCGCCGAGCCGATTCGCCAGCGTGCCCGTCGCGCCCCCTTCACCGACGTGTGTGTCCCATCCACCCACGTCGACGAAGCCCAGGTGCACCCGTTCCCTCATGAGGCGGGCGATGCGTCTTGCCTCTGTCGCGAACCCTCTGGTGGTGATCGCATTGCGGTTGGCCGCTTTCTCCTCGGATGCCATCTCGCGGGTGATTTCTTTGCGCACCTCGAAGCCGTCCGACACGGCGCCCGCAAGCTTCGTATTGGCGTACATGCTCGCAATCAACTGGGCTTGCTTGTCGCTGACACCCGACTTGCCGATGTCGCGCAAGGACTGGTTGGCAATCGCCTCGCTGCCGCGAAACACCAGTGGCAGTTGATCAGTGAACGACAGCGCCGACAGCTTGTCTGCATCCGTGCCACCGACCGCTGCGGCAAGCCGGTTCATGAAACCGCTGCCGTAATCACGCACGCCTTGCGCACCATGGCCGAGTTCGATGCGGTCCTGCGTTTCGAAATGGCTGCGCGAGGTGTCGTCGGTGCCGGCGAAAGGAACGAACGCGACTTGCCCTCGCTGGAAGAGTGGAAAGATTCTGTCGGTGAGCGCCGGCGCCAGGCCCCATTGCGCATCGACCGGCAACGCTGCATTGGCCGACGTGCCCGGACGCGCAATCGCGATGTTGGGTCGTGACTCGTAATAGAGCGGACTGCCGTGCGGCACGAGCAGGTTGGCTGCGTCGTATCCGCCGCGCAGGAAAACGAGCAGGAAGCGCGCCGGCATGGCCTGCGGCGCAGACCAGAGCCGCGTGGCGTTGAGTGTCAAAGGCGCACTGGCGGCGGCCCATCGCAAGAAATCGCGTCGCTGCATGATGCAGTCCTTCAACGATGCATGAATTCGGGTGAGGACAGGAGCAGCGCGTTCCACTCTTGGGGCGAGCCGGCCTGGTCCAATGCCTGCTTCGTCGCCGGCGCGAGGCGCGGCGCGATGCCGTCGTAGTAGAGCGGATTCGCGAGCTGCGGAAAGGCAGGGCGCTCATTCGGCATCGCCCCTTCAATCTTGAACAAGCCCGCACTGCCGCCGCCGATGGCGCGTGCCACCTCGAATCGTGTGTTCATCTGGCCTGGGCCGGCCCACGCCACCTGATCGAGCGGATAACCGTCGGGGGTCTGGCGGTTATAGGGCGCTTCGCCAAGGCGATTCAACCAGCCGATCATGGGGCCGGTGTTGAGGATGGGCTTGTCGTCGTAGGCGAGCCGTACGGCAGACACGACATAGTGCAATGGGTCCTTGAACTTGGTCGTGAGCGAGGCCTCGAATTCGGGCGACTCGATCATCGTGCGCAACACCTCGGCAATGCGCCCGTCGCTGTCGATGAAGCGACGCGCCATACGTTCCACCAGCGCGGGCGACGGGACATCGGCCACGAAGTACTTCGCGATCTTGCGGCTCACAAAGCTTGCGGTCGACGGATGCCTCGCGACGAGATCGAGCACCTGTTCGATCTCTGCCATGCCGTTGCCGCGCACCGTCACGCCCAGCACCTCCTTGTCGCGGAAGTCATGGCGATTCGGATTGAACTCGATGAGCCCACGCCTGACGTAGAAAGCTTGCTGCGAGGGCTTGAGCTTGGGTACATCTTCGGAGAAGCTCACGCCCAGCCCTGTCAGCACGCGCGCCAGTTCCTGCACATCCGTCTGCGTGTAGCCGCTGTCGACGCCCAGCGTGTGCAGCTCGAGCAACTCACGGGCGTAGTTTTCGTTGATGCGCGACGCGGCGTTCTGTTCGTTGTCAAGGTAGCGAACCATGGCGGGGTGGAACACCGAGGCCTGCAGCAGGTCTCGGAATCGTCCGAGCGCGTGGGTGCGCAACTGCGCTTCGTAGTCGCCCACCACCACGCGCACATTGCTCTTGTACTGGTGAACATTGAAGTGGTTGAACCAGAACCACGTCATCTGCTCCTGCAACTGGTTGGGCGAGTAGATCGCGCGCAGCAGCATGCGCGACGCGGACTCGCGGGCCAGCCGAGTCATCTCCTGCTGGTAGGCCTGCTGCGCGGACTTCTTCTGTTCATCGTCAGCGATGCCGTCGATGCCTTTGCGTCGGGTCTCCATGCCGCGCACGAGTTCGGGCAGCGGAGTGCGGCTGATGCTCATGTCCGCGATCTGGGCCACCAACGGCGTCGGCAAGCTTGCGATTGCCGAAGGGTGAAGCTGCCGATCGAGCCAAGCCCGGCGGCCGATGCGGCTGAGTTCTTGCGACGACGAAGACGTGGCGCCGAAACTCAGGCGATCAAGCCATGCGACATCGTCAATGCGGAGGTGGCGGGCGGGTGCTGCAGTGCGGGTTGCGTCGTCGACACGCACAGAGGCTCCAGGTGCAGTGCAGCCGGCAAGTGCCAGTGCGAACAGGTTTGCGGCCCACCATCGACGGCTCATGTCGGCTCCTGGCTTCTCGGCTGATGCTCGCATGTCGACTGGGAACGCCGTTGGTGAGTGACGTTTTGCGCTGCCCGCGAAAGAAGCGGAAACGACATCCGTCGTTATTTCATGACCACCCACGCCGGCGCATGATCGCTCGCGCCTTCTCGCCCGCGGACCTCCTTGTCCACGCCTGCATCGATGAGCTTCTTCGCCAGCGACGGCGCGAGAAGGATGTGGTCGATGCGCAGCCCCGCATCGCGCGGCCAGCGGTTTCGCATGTAGTCCCAGAATGTGTAGATCGGCTCGCCGGGATGCAGCTTGTGGATCGCATCCGTCCAGCCCTGCTTCAAGAGCCGCATGTACGCCTCGCGTGGTTCCGGTTGCAAGAGCGCGTCGTTCTTCCACGAACGTGGGTTGTAGATATCCTCCACGCCGTCGGTGGGCACGACGTTGTAGTCGCCTGCGATGACCACCGGCGCTTTCGAATCAAGCAGCTCTTTGGCGTGCACGAGCAGGCGCTCCATCCATGCGTTCTTGTAGTCGAACTTCGGCCCCGGTTGCGGATTGCCGTTGGGCGCGTAGAGGCAGGCAACGACGACGCCGTCGACAGCAGCCTCGATGTAGCGGCTTTGCAAATCGTCGTCGTCACCGGGCAGTGCACGCCGGCTCACCACCGGGTCGATGCCTCGCGCAAGAATCGCCACGCCGTTCCACGACTTCTGTCCTTGCCACACTGGGCTGTAGCCGGCCTTGCGGATCGCCGTCTCGGGAAAAGTCTCGTGGACCGCCTTCAACTCCTGCAGACAAACGATGTCGGGCTCGGACTCGGCAAGCCATTCGAGCAGGCGCGCAAGCCTGCTCCTGATGCCGTTGATGTTGAAGGTCGCGATCTTCAAGGCTCAAGGGCAGAGACCGGCCTGCCGCGTCACGGCGCCAAGCGTCTCGCCGCTGAACCAAAAAAAGTAGCGGGTGCCTGTGACAGACACGTCGTTGAGCGACATGCGCGCGGTCGTGCTCGACGAGGTTCCACTGGTGCTGATCTTGAGAACCGGCATTGCAGCCGTCGCGGAGGCTTTCGTTGGGGACTTGGCCTTCTTGTCGACAGCGCCCTTGGCCGTCGGCGACACCCAAGTGGCAGCCGGCGACATCGGCAGGGGAGCCGCCGGCTGCGGGGTGGTGTCGTAGATGACGGGCACGACCCAACCGGCGTGCCTGCCGCCGGGCCCCCAGAGCGCACAGCGCGAAGATTCCGGCGCACCGAAGGCCAGCCGTCGCGGCGTGGCGACCACAGGCATCGTCAATCGAAATAGTTGTTCACCGTCGATTCGTACTTGACTGGCGCTGAGCTGCGAACAGTGGCAACGTCAGCCACAGGGGCCGTTCTTGTCGCGCAACCGGACAGCGTCAAACCGGCAAGGGTCGCGAGTGCACTAGCGAACCGCTTCATGAAGACCTCGGGGTGTGTTGTTGTTAGAGAAGGCTGTCGCTGCCAGCGCGTCTTCTGCGGACGTTACGGAGACGTTTTCTCACAACTTGGCGAACTTGCCAAGCCCGGCACGAGATGCCTGACAGTCCGTATTGATAAAGCAGCTGCGCGACCTGTGCGTATCAGCTGCGCGACGAGGTGGCGTTAAGCCCATTGCGAGCGCCGAAGACGAAGCCGTTGGCGAAGCGATCGAAACGAATCAATTCGTGGTCGCCCTGTGGCGAGCGCATGGTGCATGTCGGGTGCGATTGCGACATTGCGCTCCGACAGCGGCGCGATCAACCGACACTTGAGGCTTGACGCGACACTAGGGATATCAGTTGCGTGCCACGATGGCTACGCTGTAGAACCCGAGTGGCAGTTCCTGCGGCCGTTGGCAGTCAAGGAGTTGGCATGGACACGCATCTCGAGACCGTCGAACACGAACTCTCGCCCGCGAAGTCGCGCAGCCTTGTCATCGCTGCCGTGCTGATTGCCCTGTTGGGACTTACCACGCTCGACGTTGCGCCCTCCAATGGTGCCAAGAAGCGGCATGCCGGCGACGAACGCTCCGTTGATTGCATCGTGGCGTCTGCGGTGTTCGCGGGTGTGACCCCGACAGAGAGGCCCTGAACAGAGAGGCTGAGAGTATTTCGATCATTCCTGCTCATCACGCCAAAAGACCCCTGCTCGTCGTTGCAAATGCTCGCCATAGCCCGGGCTATGGCTGCGCTTTGCGCCTAGATCAGGCGCCTTTTGACGCGCT
>JAJKJU010000096.1 GCA_021153565.1 Rhizobacter sp. | reverse complement strand
TCCTTCCCACACTCGGTCGCCCTCATGCAGTTGCGCTTCGCTTCGTTCGTCGTGATCAACTTACGGCGGGACTTGCACCCACAAGAGTGCGCCCATGCTGGCCGCACATGAAAAAGGCCACGTTTTTCGACGTGGCCCTTGTCAGTTCAGCGATATCCGAAGCGTTTCAGCCCTTCGCCGCCTTCTCGGCTTCTGCCAGTTCCTTGCACGAAGGTGCGCAGACGAACTGAGTGCGGCCCAGCAGTTTCTTGCCCTTCAGGGATGCGCGGGGACGGTGCTTGCCGCAAAGAAAGCACGACATGGTGGCCGTGGTGAATGCCCCGGCGGAGCCGAACGGCGAGCCTGCGGGCTTAGAGCGGTAGCGGAGTCCATCGGAATCGATGGATGTCTTGATTTCGTCTTTGGCCATGGTCTTTTACAGCTCCTTCAAACAACTTATGGGCAGATGGTGCCGGAAACGAATAGTTCCAGGGCCTACGGGTAAGAGCGCCGCTGCGCCGGGTGTTCCGGGAAAAGCGGCTGTCCAACGATGAGCTCGCCGGAGGGCGAACAGGCGGCGCCACCCCGTATTGTAGGCAATGAGCGGGCACGCGTTTTGCCGTGAGGCCAATATCCCAAAATAATTGGAGACCCACATGCCTGACAAGTTGCAAAACCGAGGCGGCCAGGATCGCAAGCGTATCAACGTCAACGAAGACTACGAATTGCGAGACTGGTCCAAGAAGTTCGGCGTTTCGAAGGACAAGCTGAAGGAAGCCGTGCAGGCGGTCGGCGATCAGGCCGACAGGGTTGAAAAATATCTGAAAGGCAGCGAGCGAAGCGGCGGCACCAGCGACCTCGGGCGCGGCAAGTCTTCAATCTAGCCCTCAGCCTCCTCACAGCAACCACCTCGGCGGGACGAATCGCGTCTCGCCGCGCTCGTTCTGGTCGATTTCGTTTTTGGTCAATGTGGATGCTTCCCAGGGCATTCACCTTGGCGCCGAAATACGCTGTGGTGCCGATGGGAAAGGGCCGCTCAGGCAACGCAAGTCTTACAACGCGCCCAGCAGGTCGAAGCGTGCATTTCCGATTCGCGTGGCTCCACTGGATTTACGCCGGCCAGAGCCTCACATGCCGCTGTATTCCACCGCCTGATCGCCGCGGCAGAAGCCGTACAGCTGCATCCGCGACTCCCGCGCGATGTCGATCGCGAGCGAAGTCGGCGCCGAGATCGCGGCCAGCGTTCCGATGCCCAGCCGCGCGCACTTGCGCACCAGTTCGTAGCTCACGCGGCTGGACATGACCACGAAGCCGGGCTCACCCAGCCGTCCGGCCAACGCGCGCCGGCCCAGCAACTTATCGAGTGCGTTGTGACGGCCGACGTCCTCGGCCACGTCGAGCAAGGTACCGTCGGGTGTGGCCCACCCCGCCGCGTGGCAGGCACCGGTCTCGGCATTTAGCGTCTGGCGCTCCGGCAGGGCCGCGAAGGAGCGCAGTACCACCTCCGCGGGCACCGGCGGGCGCCCCTGGATGCATTCGCTGGGGTGCAGGTCCAGCTGATCCAGGCTGTCGACGCCGCACAGGCCACACCCGGTACGGCCCTCGAGCGCCCGCCGACGCTCCTTCAGCGCAGCGAATGCACGCGACGACACTTGAAGCTGCACCTCGCAGCCCTTCGCGTGGACCCGCACCTCGATGTCGCGGCACTCCTCGCGGCCGGAGATCAATCCTTCGGACAGTGCAAAGCCGAGGCCGAGCGCCTCGAGGTCGGTCGGCGTGGCCATCATCACTGCATGCGACAGGCCGTTGAAAACCAGCGCCACAGGCGTCTCGACGACGACCACGTCGCTGCGCTCGCTCACCTCCGAGCCACGGCGGCGGCGCACCGACACCGCTTCGATCGGCGCCAGGCTGTCGTTGGCCGCGTGCGAAGGATTCATGGCCTCAGAGGCTGAGAGTTTTTCGATCATGCCCGCTCATCACACCAAAAGCCCCCTGCTCGTCGTTGCAAATGCTCGCCATATCAGGCGCCTTTTGACGTGCTGCTCGGACACGTTCGAAATACTCCCAGCTTCTCAGGCGTCCCTGCTGCGTCGCGAAAGCTCGCCATTGCCCGCTCTCGTCGAGTTGCAGCCGGGCCCAGCCCGGACCGCTGATGTCGTCGATCCGCGCGTCGCTCATCTGCGTGTATGCGCGTATGAGCACGCTGACGCGCACGTCCAGCCGCTTGGCCAAGCGGGTTAGCGAGACGCCCCGGCCGTCGACGTCCAGGGCGAGGAGTTCGCGCAGCGCGCGGTCTTCGAGTCAGACGTCGACATGCTCGGGCCGCGCTGCATCGCGCGAGTTCGCCGTCGGCGGCGCGCCATGCGGCCTCGGCCTCAGCACCACGGGGATCGACTTCGAGGTCGGAGTGCGGGCGCCGATCGCGAAGCTTTGCAGCGGGACCAGTGCATTGGTCTCGGGGTAGTAGCTCGCGATGCAGCCGCGTGGAATGTCGTACTCGACCAGCAGGAACTTCTCGGCGCTGCGCCGCTGCTCATCGCCGCTGTCGTCACGGTAGATGCTCATGATGTCGACCCAGTCGCCTGCGTTCATGCCGATGGCCTTCAGGTCGTCACGGTGGATAAAGACCACTCGGCGGTGGCCGTAGACGCCGCGATAGCGGTCGTCCATGCCGTAGATCGTGGTGTTGTACTGGTCGTGCGAACGCACCGTGGCCAGCGTCAGAACAATGTCGTTGTTCTGCTTGCGCGCACGGTGCACCGGCGTGTCGCGCGGAACCGCATGCGTGCTGAAGTGCGCCTTCAGTGACGGTGTATCCCAGATCCGCTGCGACGCACTGTTGCGCAGCCGGAAGCCGCCAGGCTTGCGGATCTTCTCGTTGAAGCCGGCGAAGTCGTCGAACACCGCCTCGATCTTGTCGCGGATGCGGCTGTAGTCTTCGACCAACCACAGCCAGGGCGTCTTGCTGGCGGGCAAAGTTGCGGCCGCGAGGCGCGCGACGATCATCGGCTCGGACAGCAGATGCGGCGAGGCTGGCGCATTGAGACCGGACGACAAGTGCACCATGCTCATCGAGTCTTCGACCGTGATGCCTTGCGGACCAGCGGCCTGCACGTCGATCTCGGTGCGGCCCAGGCAAGGCAGCAGCAGCGCCTGCCGGCCGTGGATCACGTGGCTGCGGTTGAACTTGGTGGCCACATGCACGGTCAGCTCGCACTGGCGCAGCGCCTTCCAGGTGGCATGGGTGTCGGGGGTCGCGGCAGCAAAGTTACCGCCCATCCCGAAGAACACCTTGCCACGGCCGTCGAGCATCGCCTCGATCGCGCCGATGGTGTCGAAACCGTTCTCTCGCGGCGGCTCGAAGCCGAAGACATCGCCCAGCCGATCGAGAAAGCCCGGTGCGGGCCTCTCGTAGATGCCCATCGTGCGGTCGCCCTGCACGTTGCTGTGGCCGCGAACCGGGCAGACGCCAGCACCGGGTCGGCCCACGTTGCCGCGCATCAACAGCATGTTGGCGATCATCTGGATCGTCGCAACCGAATGCTGATGCTGGGTGATGCCCATGCCCCAGCACGCGATCACGCTACCGGCACCGACGTACAGCTCGGCGGCCTGTGAGATCTGCGCCTGGCTCAGGCCGGACTCGGCCTCGAGCGCTTCCCATGATTCGGCGCGCACATCGGCCTCGAACGACTCGAACCCCAAGGTGTGCTCGGCGATGAACGCAGTGTCGAGCACGCGCTGCCGACCCTCGCGCCGTGCCTGATCGTCGAGCTCGAACACGTGCTTGCATATGCCCTTGATCACGGCCAGATCGCCGCCGATGCGCACCTGGAAGTAGTGCGAGCTGATGGGCGTGGAGCCGAGCGTGGCCATTTCGAGCGCGTTCTGCGGGTTCGCAAAGCGCTCCAGCCCGCGCTCGCGCAGTGGGTTGAAGCTGACGATCCTGGCGCCCCGCTTCGAAGCCTCGCGCAGCTCGCCGAGCATGCGAGGGTGGTTGGTACCGGGGTTCTGGCCGAAGATGAAGATGGCATCGGCACATTCGAAGTCGTCGAGCGTCACCGTCCCTTTGCCCACGCCGATGGTCGGGCGCAGTCCCGCACCGCTGGGCTCGTGGCACATGTTGGAGCAGTCAGGGAAATTGTTCGTACCGTACTCGCGCACGAACAGCTGGTAGAGAAAGGCCGCCTCGTTGCTGGTGCGGCCGGAGGTGTAAAAGATCGCTTGGTTGGGGTCAGGCAGCGCCCGCAGTTCGCGAGCGATCAGCCCGAATGCCTCGTCCCAGCCGATGGGCTGGTAGCGGTCGGAGGCCGCGTCATACACCATCGGGTGCGTCATGCGGCCCATGTCTTCCAGGAAGAAGTCGGATTGTTCGGCGAACCAGCTGACGGTGTGCGCGCCCAGCACATCGGGTGTCGCGCGTCGCGACGTGGCCTCGGCAGCCACGGCCTTCACACCGTTCTCGCAGAACTCAAAGGTCGAGGCGTGATCGCGGTCGGGCCAGGCGCAGCCGGGGCAGTCAAAGCCGTCCGGCTGGTTGGCCGACAGCATAGTTTTCACGCCCTTGGCCGCAATGCCATGCTGCACCAACTGCCGGGCCGAGCTCTTCAGCGCACCCCAGCCACCAGCGGGCCCTTTGTAGAATGCGATCTTCTGCTGCGCCATCGTCCTGAATCCCTTCCTCTTTGTGTGAAGTCAAGCGAAGAACTTGCCGACGCTGAGCAAGGTCTTGTAGACACCCCAAGCGAGCGGGATGCCGACGGCCGTCCATGCAAGCACGAGGGCAAAGGCCGACGTCGCACCACCAGCGACCGGGCCATTGCCGACCGCGGCGGTTGCCGCGCGCTCGTGCGCCAGGCGCTTCTCGACGGCCAGCTCCTCATCGCTCATGAAGTGTTTGGCAGCCACCGGGCGGATGGACAGGTTGGCGATCAGACCGATCACGAGCATGCCGACCAGGATATACATCGTCTGGTTGTAGACCTGCTCGCGCGGGATGCCGAGGCCGAGCTGGTAGTCGCGCATGTAGTTGACGACCACAGGGCCCAGGATGCCGGCGGTCGCCCAGGGCTGTCAGCAGGCGGCCGTGGATCGCGCCCACCATCTGCGTACCGAACAAATCGGCAAGATAAGCCGGCACTGTGGCAAAGCCACCGCCGTACATGCTCAGGATGATGCAGACCGCAGCAACGAACAGCAGCTTGCTTCCTGCGGCGGCGCTGCTGGGCAAACTGGCGTACAGAATGCCTCCGAGCACGAAGAACACCACATAGGTCATCTTGCGGCCGAGCTTGTCGGAAATGCTGGCCCAGACGAATCGACCGCCGATGTTGAACAGGCTCAGCAGCGCAGTGAAACCGGCGGCGATGCTGGCAATGGCAGCCAGCTGCACCTTGTCGAGCTCGCTGAACTTCCTGGTCACGCCGATCAGGGTGCCGCCGAAGACCTCCTGCAGCATCGGACTCGCCATGCCGATCACGCCGATGCCGGCGCTGACGTTCATGCACAGCACGATCCATACGAGCCAGAACTGCGGAATTCCCCAGACCTTCTTCACATGCACATGGCGTTGCGTGATCATCGCGTCGGCAGCTTGTGAGACCGGCGGGGTCCAGCCTTTGGGCTTCCAGCCGGTGGCTGGCACGCGGTAGCCGAACGCGCCGCCCATCATGAACACGAAGTACACGAGGGCCATCACGATGAAGGTCTGCATCACGCCGACGTCGGTCGGCGAGGCGAAGTGTTTCATCAATTCGGCGGCCAGCGGAGAGCCGATCATCGCACCGCCGCCGAAGCCCATGATGGCCATTCCAGTGGCCATGCCACGGCGGTCGGGGAACCACTTGATCAGAGTCGACACCGGCGAGATGTAGCCCAGGCCCAGCCCGATGCCCCCGATGATCCCCGAGCCCAGGATCATCAGCAAGAACTGATGCAGGTGAATGCCAAGGGCCGACATCAGCATGCCGCCGCACCAGCACAGCGCGCTGACGACACCAGCCTTGCGTGGACCGGCATGTTCGAGCCAGCCGCCCCACAGCGCTGCCGAGCAGCCCAGGAACACGAAGAACAGGGTGTACATCCACCCGAGGGTAGAAATTTTCCAGTCGCACGTCGTTGTGAAAAATTCGGCAAAGAAGCCGATCTCCGGGCCGCACTTGATGGCGTCCTTGATGCCCAGCGCCTTGGACAAAGGCAACCAGAACACCGAGAAGCCATAAGCCATGCCGATGCACAGGTGGATGGCCAGTGCAGCTGGCGGCACCAGCCACCGGTTGAAGCCTGGGGCGGCGACGGTTCGTTCCTTGTCGAGCAAGCCTGCGACGCTTGAATGCGCGGATCGTTCTTGCGAACCCATCACTGTTGAAGACATTCTTGTTCTCGAGATGTGTGATTTGAGATTTCGGGCCACTTAGGACATGGCCCCAAACGGGAACTTGTTCCGGGCCATGTCCTTAGCGCCGCACGCGACTGTACGTGAGGCACCGGTGCCGGCAAGATGATGCCTTGAACTTGGTGCGAAGATCACTTCGGCCGCGGATGCTTCAGCGCTCTATCTGGCATCGACAGTTTGCCTTCACGCAGTTCCTTCACCGCATTGCTCACTGCACGAGCCACGTTGCGCACCTCTTCCTGCAGCGCCTCGTCCTTGTCCAGCGATTCGTGGCTCGTTGCATACGGCTCGTAATAACTGACATACCGATCAAGGCTCGACGCTGCACCCGCATCGACAAGACCCATCCAGTCAAGCCAGTCGACGAGCGATCTGCGCACACCTTCCACGCCTGCCACGTCGCCATGCACCACCACGCCGTAGACCCGTCCTGAAAGGTGCTTCGGGTACGACCAGCCCCTGAGCTCCAGCGCTTTCGCGAGCTCGGGCTTCTTCCCCCCGGTGGATGTCGGATCAGGATTGCCGCCATCGGCACACACAAGCCGGTCGATCATCAGCTTGAGCACACTTGGCGCCTGATACCAATGCACGGGAGTGAGCATGATGATTCCATGCGCCGACACCCAGCGTTCGTAGATCTCGTTCATCCAGTCGTCGACCTGGTCGAGCGCGTGATTCGGATAGCACGAGCAAGGCCAGTGGCACAGCGGCATCGCCGTCGACACACAGCCCTTGCAGGGGTGGATGCGCCGGCCGTATTCGGAAGTGAGAAGACTGAGGTCGAGAAAGTCAACGTCGATGCCCGCGCTCCTGAGCACCTGCACGGTGATCTCGCTCATGCGAAATGTCTTCGATATCTCTCCCGGGCAGCTGCCGTCATTGCGCGGGGATCCGCAAATGACAAGCACGCGTGAACTCGTCGACGGATCCTTCTGCCGCTTTTCGGCATCGATCAATCGATTGCGTGCGGCGACCCATTCGACAGACAGGTCGTAATCAGGATCAGCGAATCCCGGGCCTGCCTTTTGCGTGATCGGTGCCTTGCGACTTTTCTCGTAGGCGTCCCACGCAATGACTTCGATGCGTCGGAGGGCCTCCTTCTCAGGCTCGAACTTCGGATCGTAGAAAGACTGGCGGAAGCGCTCCACAAACACCTCCCGTGACAATGGTTGCGAGGCTTGCCCTTTTCTTGCATGAGGTGTGTCGTCGTGGGCCACGTCCGGCTCCTTGCTGGTGAATTTCGCCAAGTAGCAATGGATGTGCCTGTGGCGTCGCAGCCGCATTCCCCGACGCCGAGACGCGCATGGATGTAACGCCTGAGGGCAAGACTTGAATTCATGGGTTACGGTGCGATCTCGAAATCAATCAACCGAGGGGCAGTACGGTGAAAGATTCATTGCGACAGATGATGGAAAGCATCACGCGGCTCACGCGTGCGGGCAAGCTTGGTGAGGCCACCGCGGCAATTCAGAGGGCACTTGGCGGGAAGCCTTTCAGACCGGCAGCAAGCGCCCAGACAGCGACGACCGATGACGTCGACGTGATCGATGTCGAGGCCCGCGTCATTCCCGACAGCAAATACGAAGCGGTGCCCAGTGTCTTTGACTTCGACTTCGCGCCGGACGAGCCGATCGTGGCTCCAGCGCCCTTTGTCGAACCCATTCCTGAATCCAGGCCCGACATCGCCGGAGACTTCATCGACGGCACGTTCACCAACGCTGCAGGCACACGGCCCTACAAGCTGTATGTGCCAGGCGGGGAACATACTGAGCCGCGACCGATGGTCGTCATGCTGCACGGCTGCAAACAGAACCCGGGCGATTTCGCGGCCGGCACGCGCATGAACGAGTTGGCGCAGGCCAGCGGTTGGGTCGTGCTCTACCCGGGACAGCAAAAGACCGCCAATCAGATGGGCTGCTGGAACTGGTTCCAGGAGGCCGATCAGCAGCGTGGGCGAGGAGAGCCGTCGATCATTGCGGACATGACGCGACAGGTCATTGCCGATCACGGAATCGATCCGAAGCGCGTCTATGTTGCCGGCCTGTCGGCAGGCGGCGCGATGGCCGCGATCATGGCGACGACATATCCGGAGTTGTTCGCAGCTGCCGGCATTCATTCAGGCCTGCCGCACGCAGCGGCGAGCGATCTGGTGTCTGCACTGAGGGCGATGAAGCAAGGACCGTCAAACGCTTCGTCGTCGGCACGCGCGAATCGCGTCGTCGTGCCAACCATCGTGTTTCATGGCGACCGGGACACCACGGTCCACCCGTGCAACGGCGATGAAGTCATCGCGCAGGCGCGTTTCAGTTCGTCGCAGGAAGCCATGGCGTCAAATTCGGGGCAGGTACATGTCGAGCGCGGACAGGTGCCGGGCGGTCATTCGTTTAGCAGGAAGATTCACCGAGATGAAGCGGGAGTTTGCGACGCCGAGCATTGGGTGGTGCATGGCGCTGGGCATGCGTGGTCGGGTGGAAGCAGGCAGGGTTCTTACACCGATCCGCTGGGACCGGATGCATCGAAGGAGATGCTGCGTTTTTTCAGCGAGCATCCGCACTCTTAGTTCAACCTTCTCGGCCTGACCGTATTGATCCTTCTGGGCACACAAGAGTCGGAGTCGGTCAAGTCGCAACCAATGTGAGCTTGACCGTTTTGGATCCCAAGCCGATTCAGCTGGGGCGCCCCTACGAAACGATGTACGCCGCGGCCCCCGTCGACAGCAACTTCCCGTCCGCCCCCAGGAACTCCATCCGCGTGGACGCCACACGTGACCCGAGCCGCATCACCTGCGCTCGCAATTCGAATCGCTCGCCGATGCCCGGGCGGAGATAGTCGATCCGCAGATCAATCGTTCCGAGCTTCCCGAATCGCAGCAACCTTTGCGCTGGCGGCTCGTCCATGTGCCTGGCACCGATGGCCGCCATCACCGCCAGCCCGCCCATCGCATCCAGGCCGGCACTGATCACGCCGCCATGCAGTCGTTGGTGCGCGAAATGCCCGATCAACTCGGGGCGCATGTTGATGTGGCCCGAAACGCCTTCGGCGCTCATCATGTCGACCTTCAGGCCCAGCACCCGGTTGAACAGGATGCGCTCTTCGAAGATTTCCGTCATGCGCTCGACGAATTCGGGCTCGAAACCGTCGGCGTGTGCCACTGAAGTGGATTTGGGACTCATCGGGTCTCAGATCCACCCTTTTCAAGGCCCTCGCTCCCTCTCCCTCTGGGCTGACCTTTACCCGGAGCCGCCCTCGCTGGACACAGTCGCCTGTGTCGCAGTGATCGACTCTGTCATGGCGAGCCACATGGCG
>JAJKJU010000095.1 GCA_021153565.1 Rhizobacter sp. | reverse complement strand
GTTTTGGGCCATGTCCTTATCGGCGAAACCTGTCGATTCCCAGGCCACGAGTGTCTATCGCCGGTGCGCGTGCCGCCAGCAGGTCCGCGAGCACGCGTGCGCTTCCGCAAGCCAGCGCCCAGCCATTCGATCCGTGCCCCAGGTTGAGCCACACCCCGGGCAGGCCGCTGAGGCCCAACACGGGTGGCCCGTCGGGCAGCATGGGACGCGCACCCTTCCAGCTTTGCGCGCGCGACAGCCGTGCGATGCCGGGGTACCAGTCGTCGAGTACCTTGTAGAGCGTGCCGATAGCGGCCATGTTGTGTTTGGTGGGGTGACCGCCCAACTCGGTGCAGCCGGCCACACGGATTCGTGAGCCCAGCCTGCTAATGGCGACCTTGTAGTGGTCGTCCACAATGCCCGACTGCGGTCCGTGATCGGGATGGCTGTCTAGTTGCCTCATTGGCGCAGTGACCGAGTAGCCGTGCACAGCAATCAGCGGCAACTTGAGCCCGTGCGGTACAAGCAGCTTGCTGCTGTCCATCGCCGCGCATACGACGATGGCATCGACTACTTCTCGTTCGGCCTGGATGGCAATGGGCACCGTGGCCGCAAAGCCGTGCTTGACACCGTCGGTCATCACGCTCGCCTGATCGGAGTCCGACGAGGTGTTGGTGTGCAGGACGAGTTCAGGTCGGCCGCCCGGGACGATGCGGTCGACCTCGGTGTGGAATCGAAAACTCACGCCCAGGTTCTGTGCCACCGTGCGCAGCAAGTGCGCAAACTGGCGGCAGTTGCCGACCTCGTCGTCGGGCAGGTGGATGGCTGCATGCAGTGGCGTCTTCGGGTTGAGGCCCGGCTCAATCTTCACGCTCGCTTCGCGGTCGATCACGCTGTGCTTGATGCCCATGTCTCGTAGCAGCGCGAGACTCGGCTGCGCAGACGCGAGATCCTGGTCGGTGCGCAGGAGCAAGAGGCAACCGTCGGTGCGCTCGTAATCGAGCTTGAGTCGACTGGTCACATCACGCAACCTCGCATGGCTGAAGACCGCCAGGGCTTGCATGCTGGCGCGATTGCCCTGGTGCTGATCGCGACCACAGGCGCGCCACCACTTCGACATCCAGCGCAGCGTCTGCAGACTCAGGCCGGGATTGAAGTGCACGGCGTGGTGCTTCTGGAACAGCGAGCACAACACCTTGCGCCGCATGCCCGGCGCGGCCCAGGGCGTCACATAGCCGGGCGACACCATGCCCGCAATCGCGAAGCTTGTTTCCGCTGCCACGCTGGCGCGTCGCTCGTAGACCGTGACCTCGTGACCGTCGCTTGCAAGCTCGTATGCCGTGGTGACGCCGACGATGCCGGCGCCGATGACTGCGATGCGCATGGAGGCTCAGGTCCTCGCTGCGGTGAGTGCCGATTCGATGGCTTGCGAGGCATCGAGGATGGTGTCGTCGGCCATCGCGTGACCCCACACCATCAGGCCCACGGGCATCTCGCCTTCGCTGTGGCAAGGCAGAGAGAGTGCGCAGCCGTCGAGCATGTTCACGACCGAAGGGTTGCGCAGCAGCAGGGCGTTGGCGGCGAAGAAGGCATCGTCGCTGGCTTCGAGATCGGCGATGCGTGGCGCGACGATGGGCACGGTAGGGCTCAGAAGGGCGTCGAAGCCGCGGGTCGCGGTTCGCACTTGGTCAATCCAGTCGCGGCGGGAGTTGAGCAGGTCGATGTAGTCGGCTGCGGTCATGCGTTCGCCGCGACGGATGCGCAGGGCGACGCGCGGATCGTATTCGGCGTCATTCGTGGCGAGGAGTTTGCGATGCCAGGTCCAACTTTCCGCGGCGGAGAAGCCGCCGGTGGACTGGATGGTGGACAGTTCTGAGAGTTCGGGCAGGGCAATGTCTTCGATGTGAGCGCCGGCAGATCGCAGGGTGGCGATGGTGCTTTCGAAAGTCGTTGCCACCGCCGGGTCGATGGCGTCGAGCATGGTGGTCGTCGGCACGGCGAATCTCATCGCGCTCAAACCATGGCCGGAGCGCTGGACGATCCGCTGCGCGAGCACCTCGTGCAGGAGTACAGCGTCGCGCACCGAACGGGTGATGGCGCAGGCAGTGTCAAGCGTCGTCGACAGCGGGACGGCTCCGTCGGTCGGGACCAAGCGGGCGGTGCTCTTGAAGCCGACAAGGCCTTGCAACGCCGCAGGGATGCGGATCGAGCCCCCCGTGTCGGAACCAAGGGCGGCCCAGGCCGCGCCCGTGGCGACAGAGACGGCGCCGCCAGAGGTTGATCCGCCAGGGATTCGCTGTTCGCCATCGACCAGCGCCGTGACTGGATTGGCAGGTGTCCCATAGTGAGGATTGAGCCCTACCCCCGAAAACGCGAACTCGGTCATGTTGGTGTGGCCGATGAGCGCAGCACCGGCACTGCGAAGGCGAACCACGGCGGCAGAGTCGCATGCTGCGGCGTGTCGGTCGCGGAGAATCGTCGAGCCTGCAGTCGTCGTGTGTCCCTGGACGTCGAAGAGGTCTTTGATGCTGATCGCGAGGCCGGCCAGTGCCGGAAGCGGCGCGCCGCTCGCGTGCTGGGCATCAACGGCGGCTGCTGCGGCGCGTGCCATGGCGTCAAATCGGCGTATGAAAGTGTTCCGGTTGAAGTCACGGTCGGCTGCTTCGAGCGAGGCATTGAGGGCAGTGCTTGCGGTCGTGCGAAGCGCTGCGATTTCGCCGCGTATGGCAATGAGGTCGAGAGTCATCAGCGTGTATACTTGTCGGGTTTATCCGGATGGGGTCACGCTTTGTGAAGCATTCATACCTTGACCGGATCAACAAAATCGCGAACCCGGCTAACTCAAGGTGTTGCGAGCGCTTAAAGATTGCATCAAGAAGGATGCATCAGAAAGTGCAGCGATTCGAGCTGGATTCTAGACACAACCTTTGGAGTTCTCATGACTGTCAGCATGCGTGAAATGCTGGAAGCCGGTGTCCATTTCGGTCACCAGACGCGCTTCTGGAATCCCAAGATGGCTCCGTACATTTACGGCCATCGCAACAAGATTCACATCATCAACCTCGAGAAGACGCAGCCGCTCTTCACCGATGCGATGAAGTTCCTCCGCCAGCTTGCTTCCAAGCGCGGCACCATCCTCATGATTGGCACCAAGCGCCAGGCCCGCGAAGTCATCGCGATGGAAGCCCAGCGCGCCGGCATGCCCTACGTCGACCAGCGCTGGCTGGGCGGCATGCTCACCAACTTCAAGACCGTCAAGGGCTCGATCAAGCGCCTGAAGGACATGAAGGCCCAGGTCGAAGCCGGAGCCGAAATCCGCATCAAGAAGGAAGCGCTGATGTTCCAGCGCGAACTCGGGAAGCTGGAAAAGGACATCGGCGGCATTCAAGACATGAATGCCCTCCCTGACGCGCTGTTCGTGATCGACGTCGGCTATCACAAGATCGCGATCGCCGAAGCCAACAAGCTGGGCATCCCGGTCGTCGGCATCGTCGACTCGAACCATTCGCCTGAAGGCATCGACTACGTGATCCCAGGAAATGACGACTCGTCCAAGGCCGTGGCGCTGTACGCCCGTGCCGTGGCTGATGCCATCCTCGAAGGCAAGGCCAACGCGACGAGCGACATCGTGCAGGCCATCGCCGCCGAAGGTGACGAGTTCGTGGAAGTCAGCGAAAACTCCTGATAGCCGCGCCCCTCGCTCACACACGATGTGAGACAAGAAAGGGGCTGAGATCAGCCCCTTTTTTTCAACGCCAACTACTTCCGCGTCAAGGCGATGAAGCGCTATGACGCACCTAGCAAGAATGGAGAAACACGATGGCTGCAATCACCGCAAGCATGGTCGCCGAACTGCGCGCCAAGACCGACGCGCCGATGATGGAATGCAAGAAGGCCCTGACTGAGGCCGAAGGCAACATGGACAAGGCCGAAGAGCTGCTGCGCGTGAAGCTGGGCAGTAAGGCTGGCAAGGCCGCGTCGCGAGTAACCGCCGAAGGTGTGGTGGCGGCATACGTCGACGGCACGACTGGAGCACTCGTCGAAGTTAATTGCGAAACCGACTTCGTCACCAAGAATGATTCGTTCCTGGCGCTGTCCAAGGCCATCGCCGAACTGATCGCCAAGAACAACCCTGCTGACGTCGCCGGCCTGTCGGCACTGCCATACACGCAAGATGGTTTCGGCCCGACGGTCGAAGACGTACGCAAGGGCCTGATCGGCAAGATAGGCGAGAACATGTCTATCCGCCGCTTCAAGCGCTATGCCGATGGCGGCAAGCTTGCGAGCTACCTGCACGGCACGCGCATCGGCGTGGTCGTCGAATTCGACGGTGACGAAACTGCCGCCAAGGACGTCGCCATGCACGTCGCCGCCATGAAGCCGGTAGCGCTCCAGTCATCGGATGTTCCCGCCGAACTGATCGAGAAAGAGCGCGCCGTTGCCGCCGGCAAGGCCGCCGAAGACGCCAAGACCGCAGAAGCCGCAGGCAAGGCTGCCCAGTCGGCCGAGATCGTCACCAAGCGCATCGAAGGTTCGGTTCAGAAGTACTTGAAAGAAGTCAGCCTCTTCAACCAGACATTCGTCAAGAACGACAAGCAGACCGTCGAGCAGATGCTCAAGGCTGCCGGCACCACGGTGAAGGGCTTCACGCTCTACGTCGTGGGCGAAGGCATCGAGAAGAAGGTCGACGACTTCGCGGCGGAAGTGGCCGCTCAGGTTGCCGCCGCCAAGGGCGCTTAAAGCTGTCCGCAAGAATCCGAGGGGCCTTGGGCCAGGCCCATCCCCTCGGGCGTTTAGACTTCGGCACCGAACAAGATCAACCCACCAGGACCCACCTGCATGCCCGCATACAAGCGCATCCTGCTCAAACTTTCCGGCGAAGCGTTGATGGGCGACGATGCCTACGGCATCAACCGCGCCACCATCGTGCGAATGGTGCGCGAGATACAGGAAGTTGTACAGCTCGGGTGCGAAGTCGCGGTGGTGATCGGCGGCGGAAACATCTTCCGCGGCGTGGCGGGTGGCTCGGTCGGCATGGACCGGGCTACTGCCGACTATATGGGCATGCTGGCCACGGTAATGAATGCGCTGGCGCTCGCGGACACCATGCGGCAAGAGGGCATGACCGCACGAGTCATGTCAGCTATCGCGATCGAGCAGGTGGTCGAGCCCTACGTTCGCCCGAAGGCCTTGCAGTACCTCGAAGAGGGGAAGGTCGTCGTCTTCGCAGCCGGTACCGGAAATCCGTTCTTCACGACCGACACAGCGGCTGCGTTGCGCGGTGCTGAAATCGGCGCGCAGATCGTGCTGAAGGCGACAAAGGTCGACGGCGTCTACAGTGCCGATCCGAAGAAGGATCCCGAAGCCACGCGCTACACGCACATAAGCTTTGACGAAGCGATCACGAAGAACCTGCAGGTATTGGACGCTACCGCATTCGCCCTGTGCCGCGACCAAAAGCTGCCGATCAAGGTATTTAGCATCTTCAAGCCAGGGGCTTTGAAGCGGGTGGTGACTGGCGAGGATGAAGGAACCCTCGTTCACGTTTGAAGCAGGGGACAGACATGAGCATTTCGGACATCAAAAAGACAGCTGAAGCCAAGATGGGTCGCTCCATCGAAGCTTTGAAGAACGAACTCCAGAAGGTGCGCACCGGCCGTGCGCACCCGGGCATCCTCGATCAGGTGCACGTCGAGTACTACGGCTCGATGGTGCCCATCAGCCAGGTCGCCAACGTGACGCTGCTCGACGCGCGCACGATCAGCGTCCAGCCCTGGGAAAAGGGCATGGGTCCGAAGATCGAGAAGGCGATTCGGGAGTCCGACCTGGGCTTGAATCCCGCCGCGCAAGGCGACTTGCTGCGCGTACCGATGCCGCCATTGACCGAAGAGCGCCGCAAGGAACTCACCAAGGTCGTGCGCCACGAAGGCGAGGATGCCAAGGTGGCCGTGCGCAATGTGCGCCGTGACGCGAACGAGCATGCGAAGAAGCTACTAAAGGACAAGGAAATCGGTGAAGACGACGAGCGCCGTTCGCTCGACGAGGTGCAAAGGCTCACCGACCGCACGATTGCCGAGATCGATCGACTGATCTCGGCCAAGGAAGCGGAGATCATGGCCGTTTGAGGCCACGAATCCCCGCCGCTTCCGTGTCCTGCAGTAACCCCCACCTCGTGCATTCCAAGGCCGACATCCCGCGTCACGTCGCCATCGTCATGGATGGCAACGGCCGCTGGGCGAAGAAGCGTTTCATGCCGCGCTTTTTCGGCCACAAGGCCGGTGTCGATTCGCTCGTGAAGACAGTGCTCGCATGCGCCGACCGTGGCATCGACTACCTCACCGTCTACGCGTTCTCGTCCGAGAACTGGAGGCGTCCGACCGAAGAGGTCACGGGCCTCATGGGACTGGTGCTCGTGGCCGTGGCGAAGTACCTCACCAAACTCGCCGATAAGGGGGTGCGCATCCGCATCGTGGGCGATCGCACGCAGGTATCCGACAAGCTGCGCGCCGCCTGGGAGCAGGCCGAGACGCTGACGCGCGACAACAATCGCATCACGCTGTCGGTGTGCTTCAACTACGGTGGACGCTGGGACATCGTGCAAGCGTGCCGACAGGCTATCGCCGACGGCGTGCTGGCAAACGAACTCGACGAGGACAAGCTTGCACGCTACATGGCGCTCGCTCATGCGCCCGATCCCGATCTGTTCATCCGTACGGGCGGAGAAGTTCGCGTGAGCAACTTCCTGTTGTGGCAGGCGGCCTATTCTGAATTCGTCTTCACCGATTGTCTGTGGCCGGACTTCGGCGATGCGGAACTCGACGCGGCGCTGGCAGCCTTCGCGCGACGAGATCGACGATTCGGCGGTGTCAAGGACGCTGCGACTCACGCGGAATCGCTACAGAGCGCCTGACATGCTGAAGCAACGTGTCATCACCGCCCTGATCTTGCTGGTCGTTCTGCTTCCCGCCTTGTTCGCCCCCGTGGCCTGGCCCTTCGCGTTGCTCACGCTCCTAATGATTGGCGCGGCGGGGTGGGAGTGGGCGCGGCTCAATGGCGTGGCCGGCGGCGCGGCGATTGGGCTTGGAGCCCTCTTGGCGCTTGCATGTGCGGCGGCGCTTTGGGCTGGGTGGGCCGTCACCGCACCGGCCTGGATTTGGTGGGTCGCCACGCTCGTCTGGGTCCTTGGCGGTGCATGGGCCATGAAGGCCGGCCCCGCGGGCTGGCCGAGCGTGCCCAAGGAGCTTCGCCTGGCTCTGGGTATCCTCGCGCTGTGGACAGCATGGCTTGCACTCGCCAACGCCAAGTTCGCAGGCATCAATTTCATCCTCTCGATCTTCTGCCTTGTCTGGGCCGCTGATATTGCGGCCTACTTCGGTGGCAAGACTTTCGGCAAGCGTAAGCTGGCCCCGACCATCAGCCCCGGCAAGAGCTGGGAAGGCGTGTGGAGCGGCATGGTGGGTGTGTTGATTCTGGCCGCGGCGTGGCTTGCCATCGATCGTTCGCATGCGGTCGATTCACCCAGCCTCTATACCCGGCTGAATGAACGTCATGGCCTATTCGGTCTTGGGCTTATCGTCATCTTCCTTGCCGCGATGAGCGTCGTCGGCGACCTCATCGAGTCGCTCGCCAAGCGTGCCGCGGGAGCCAAAGACAGCAGCAACCTGCTTCCCGGCCATGGGGGCGTGCTCGATCGCATCGATGCCTTGCTGCCCGCGTTTCCGCTGGCGCTGGCGATGAGTTCGATCTGAGAGGCTGAGAGTATTTCGATCATGCCCGCTCATCACGCCAAAAGACCCCTGCTCGTCGTTGCAAATGCTCGCCATAGCCCGGGCTATGGCTGCGCT
>JAJKJU010000094.1 GCA_021153565.1 Rhizobacter sp. | reverse complement strand
TAGGAGATTTTGATGGCAGCCAAGACCGTCGCCGACGTGATGAAGTTGGTGTCGGAAAACGAAGTCAAGTTCGTCGACTTCCGCTTCACCGACACCCGCGGTAAAGAGCAACACGTGACTGTGCCCCTGTCGCACTTCGATGAAGACAAATTCACGTCGGGCCACGCTTTCGACGGTTCGTCGATCGCCGGCTGGAAGGGCATCGAAGCATCCGACATGCTGCTCATGCCGGACCCGAACACCGCCAACATCGATCCTTTCTTCGAAGAACCTACGCTGGTCCTGACCTGCGACGTGATTGAGCCGGGTGATGGCAAGCCTTATGAGCGCGATCCGCGTTCTCTGGCCAAACGTGCCGAGGCCTACCTGAAGTCGTCCGGCATTGGTGACGCTGCCTTCTTTGGTCCCGAACCCGAGTTTTTCGTGTTCGACAGCGTCCGTTGGAATGTCGACATGTCCGGCTCGTTCTCGAAGATCGAATCCGAAGAAGCCGCCTGGAACTCTGGCAAGGAATACGAGCACGGCAACTCTGGCTACCGTCCCGGCGTCAAGGGCGGTTACTTCCCGGTTCCGCCGGTCGATTCGTTCCAGGACATGCGCTCCGAGATGTGCTTGATCCTCGAATCGCTGGGCGTGCCCGTCGAAGTGCATCACCATGAAGTGGCCAACGCCGGCCAGATGGAAATCGGCACGAAGTTCAGCACGCTGGTCCAACGTGCCGACTGGCTGCAGATCCAGAAGTACGTCATTACGAATGTGGCCCACGCCTACGGCAAGACGGCGACCTTCATGCCCAAGCCAATCGTGGGAGACAACGGCTCCGGAATGCACGTCCACCAATCGGTGTGGAAGGATGGCAAGAACCTGTTCGCCGGCGACGGCTATGCCGGCCTGAGCGAATTCGCGCTTCACTACATCGGTGGCATCATCAAGCACGCCCGTGCGCTGAATGCCATCACGAACCCGGGCACCAACTCGTACAAGCGTCTGGTCCCCGGCTTCGAAGCCCCGGTGAAGCTGGCCTACAGCTCGCGCAACCGCTCGGCATCGATCCGCATTCCGTACGTGCCGAATCCGAAGGGCCGCCGCATTGAATGCCGATTCCCGGATCCCCTGTGCAACCCGTACCTGGGCTTCGCAGCCATGCTGATGGCGGGCCTCGACGGCGTCGAGAACAAGATCCATCCAGGCGAAGCCGCGACGAAGGACCTGTACCACCTCCCGCCGGAAGAGGACGCGAAGATCCCGACCGTCTGCCACAGCCTGGATCAGGCGCTCGACTACCTCTACAACGACCGCGCATTCCTGACCAAGGGCGGCGTCTTCACCGATGCGTACCTTGACGCATACATTGAACTCAAGATGCAGGAAGTCACGCGCTTCCGCATGACGACTCATCCGGTCGAGTTCGACATGTACTACTCGGCCTGAACCGATTCTCACGAATCGATCAATCAGGCGAGAAGGAAAAAGGGACGGCGAAAGCCGTCCCTTTTTCTTCGTGGTCCTGTCGAACACGCTATGTCGGGGGAAATGCCTTGTGGGCGACAATGGAACGAGAGGCTGAGAGTATTTCGATCATGCCCGCTCATCACGCCAAAAGACGCCTTCTCGTCGTTGCAAATGCTCGCCATAGCCCGGGCTATGGCTGCGCTTTGCGCCTGGATCAGGCGCCTTTTGACGTGCTGCTCGGACACGCTCGAAAAACTCTCAGCCTCTGAGTCATCGTGAGTGCAAAAACTTGCGTTGTTCCGCCAGAGGAGTCGTCGCATGAAACGTATTGCAGTCAAAACTCTAGAGTTCGTTGGGTTATCGGTGATGCTCTCTTCAGTGCTCACGCCGCTCGCTGCGGCGCAGCAGCCGGGCCGTGAGGTGTATCGCTGCCCCGGCAACCCCGTTCTGTACACCGATACGCTGTCCGCCAAGGAGGCTCGCGACAAAGGCTGCCGGACGCTGGAAGGCGCGCCCATCACCGTCGTCCAAGCGGTCAAGCCGCGCAGCGGCGGTGGCACCCCGGCAGCGTCGCCGTCCACTACCCGGCCTGCCGACCAGCGCGTGGACCCGAACGATCAGCGCGCGCGCGACAGCGATGCTCGCCGCATACTCGAAGGCGAGCTCAAGCGCGAAGAAGAGCGGCTTGCGCAGATGCAGAAGGACTACAACAAGGGCGAACCCGAACGGCAAGGCGACGAGCGCAACTATCAGAAGTACCTCGACCGGGTGGCCGACATGAAGGCCGGCATCGCACGCAAGGAAAACGACATCGCTGCGATCAAGCGCGAACTCTCCAAGCTGCCACAGTGAAGGCCAAGCCGAAAGTCCAGGACGCAGATGCAGGGCGCGTGACCGTTGCAGCGCCACTGTCGACACCGATTCTTGCTGCCTTCGATTACCTCGCGACGATGGTCGCCATCGTCCGACCCGACGGACTTTGTGTGTTCGCAAACGCAGCCTTTGAGCATGTGCTGGGGTTGTCGCGCCGCAGCGTGCTGCGCGGTTCGCTCTTCGACTGGGTTGTCGATCCGCAGCCTCTGCGCGACACGGTTGCGGCAGTCTTGTGCAACAACTATTCGACCAGCCGACTCGAGGCGCAACTGAAGCGGCCGGCATCGGTGCACGGAGAAGTGCTGCCAGTGCACGTCATCGTCAACCAGATGGACCGTGCCAATCCGTTCTCGTCCCATGCGACCAGCCGCGACACCGTGGTGGTTGAACTGGTCGAGATCGAGCAGCAGACGCGGCAGGATCGCGAAGAGCGCGCACTGGATCAGGCTCAGGCGAACAAGGAACTGATCCGCAATCTCGCGCACGAGATCAAGAACCCACTGGGCGGCATCCGTGGCGCAGCGCAGTTGCTCGAGATGGAAGTCGAGTCGCGCGCGCTAACCGAGTACACGCAGGTCATCATTCAAGAGGCGGACCGGCTGCAGGCACTGGTCGACCGCCTGCTCGCACCGCATCGCAAGCCTCACGTAGTGAGTGACGTGAACATTCACGAGGTCTGCGAACGTGTTCGTTCGCTCATCCTCGCTGAATTTCCGCGCGGCCTGACGGTCATGCGCGACTACGACATCTCCATTCCCGATTTCCGCGGCGATCGCGAGCAGCTCATCCAGGCCGTGCTCAACATTGCCCACAACGCAGCGCAGGCTTTGTCAGAGCGCATGGCGATGGGCGATGCCGCGATCACGCTGCGCACACGCATCGCCCGTCAGGTGACTTTAGGCAAGCAGCGCTATCGTCTGGCACTGGACTTGCATATCGAGGACAACGGCCCGGGAGTCTCCGAGTCGATTCGCGATCGCATCTTCTACCCTCTGGTATCGGGACGTGATGGTGGATCGGGTCTGGGACTCACACTGGCGCAGACCTTCGTGCAGCAACACCAAGGCATGATCGAATGCGAAAGCGTTCCCGGCAGGACGAACTTCAAGATCATGATTCCGCTTCCCTGAGGCCACAAGCCGATGCTGCGGATGAGCGGTCACGGCAGCAAATGAGCCTGAACGGCTTCAAGGGCAGGGAATGAAACCCATCTGGATCGTTGACGACGACCAATCCATCCGATTCGTGTTGGAGAAGGCGCTGGCGCGCGAAGACCTCGCAGTACGCAGCTTTACCAACCCGCGCGATGTGCTGACGGCGCTCGACACCGAGCTTCCACAGGTGCTGGTGTCCGACATCCGCATGCCCGGCGGGTCGGGTATCGAATTGCTGGCCAAGGTCAAGGAAAAGCATCCTGGGCTGCCGGTCATCATCATGACAGCGTACTCCGACCTCGACAGCGCGGTCAGTGCGTTCCAGGGCGGTGCTTTCGAGTACTTGCCCAAGCCTTTCGACGTGAACAAGGCGGTGGAGCTCATCCGCCGCGCGCTCGACGAGAGCGTGCGCGAAGAGGTGCGCGACAACGGAGCGACTGAGATGCCCGAGATGCTCTGGCAGGCGCCTGCGATGCAGGACGTGTTCCGCGCCATCGGCCGCCTGAGCCAGAGCATCGTCACGGTGCTCATCACGGGTGAGTCGGGTTCGGGCAAAGAGCTCGTGGCGCATGCGCTGCACAAGCACAGCCCGCGTGCGACCGGGCCCTTCGTTGCGATCAACACCGCGGCGATTCCGAAGGATTTGCTCGAAAGCGAGTTGTTCGGCCATGAGCGCGGTGCCTTCACGGGTGCGCAGACAACGCGGCGTGGACGATTCGAGCAGGCCGACGGCGGCACGCTGTTTCTCGACGAAATCGGGGACATGCCCTTCGATCTGCAGACGCGCTTGCTGCGTGTCTTGAGCGACGGACAGTTCTATCGCGTGGGCGGACACAGTCCGCTGCGCAGCAACGTGCGCGTCATCGCGGCGACACACCAGAACCTTGAAGAGCGGGTCAAGCTGGGTGTTTTTCGTGAAGACTTGTTCCATCGGCTGAACGTGATTCGCTTGCGCCTTCCGGCGCTGCGCGAGCGGCGCGAAGACGTGCCGGGGCTCGCACGTTTCTTCCTGCAAAAGAGTGCGAAGGAACTGGGGGTCGAGGCCAAGCGCTTCACCGAGCCTGCGCTGGCCAGGCTGGTTCGCTTCGACTATCCGGGCAACGTGCGACAGTTGGAGAACATATGCCATTGGCTGACGGTGATGGCACCTGCGCAAGTCATTGAGGCCAAGGACCTGCCGCCGGAGTTGTTGATGGGCCCTGCCTTGGCTGCAGCGCCTGCGCCGATCACGCCGACGTTCACGCCCGACTTCGCGAACCTCACCGACACGCAGCTTCGGCCGGGCGTGCCGATGGCAGTGATGCCACCGACCGCGAACGTGCACAGCTTTTCCCCTGAGCCGTCCCCGCCAACAGCAGCCAGTGGCCCTGCGTCATGGTTGCTCGATCTGGAACGGGAATCGCGCACCATCCTGCAGGCGGGTGCGCCTGACGTGTGGGATGTGCTCACACGCAAGTTCGAAGCTCAGCTCATTCATACGGCGCTCGAAGTCACGCGCGGTCGGCGTATTGAGGCGGCGCAGAAGTTGGGCATCGGCCGCAACACGATCACACGGAAGATTCAGGAGTTGGGGCTCGATGACTGAGAGGCCGAGAGTTGAGTCTGAGAGGCTGACTTCGCAGTCCGGCTTGAATCCGGGCTACAACACCACCACCACCGGCGCGTGATCGCTTGGCCGTTCGTTCTTGCGGGGCAGCTTGTCGATGGAGCATGCCTTGACGTCCGTCTTCAACGAATCGCTCAGCAGAATGTGATCGATGCGCAGCCCCTGGTTGCGCCGAAACGCGAGCATGCGGTAGTCCCACCAGCTATACAGCTTGGGTGCCTGTTCGAATAGTCGGAAGGCGTCGTGCAGGCCGAGGGCGATGAGTTGCTGGAAGTGTTCGCGCTCTTCCGGCGTGCAATGAATCTGCCCCGCCCAAGCGATCGGATCGCACACGTCGCGATCTTCGGGCGCGATGTTGAAGTCTCCGAGCAAGGCGAGCTTCGGATGTTTCACCAACTCGCCGCGTACCCATTCTCGTAAAGCGCCCAGCCATTTCATTTTGTAGGCAAACTTCTCGCTGCCCGGCTCCTGCCCGTTCGGAAAGTAGGCGCCGATCACGCGCACACCGTCGACGGTGCCGGCGATCACGCGAGCTTGCTCGTCTTCGAAACCGAAGATGTTGCGCGACACGTCAGCTGCTGGCGTCTTCGACAGTAGCGCCACACCGTTGTACGTCTTCTGCCCAAACCACTGTGACTCGTAGCCCGCCTCCTTGAACTCTGCATGCGTGAACTTGTCGTCGGTGAGCTTGGTCTCCTGCAGACAGAGGACATCGGGCTGATTCGCGGCCAGCCAATCGAGCACCTGGGGCAGGCGCACGCCGAGCGAGTTGACGTTCCAGGTGGCAATCTTCATGACTCGAGGAGCATTTGATTCAAAACACGTTTTTTGGCAGACATCACTGCGGGTGACAAGTGCAATTGTGCCGAGCCAGCCATCCACGCCGATGCATCATGTCGCGTGCACTCACCCATGCCCAGCGTGCCAGTACTGCAGCGCGCGGGCCGTGGAAACCGCCGAAAAGCACGCTCGCGCTGAGGTTCGTCACTTCGTGCCACCAGCCGGCTGGCAGTTGCAACACGTCGCCGGGCCGAAGGTCGACCGTGAAGAAATCATTGCGGCCATCGTCTGCGACGCGCGATGCCAGTTCCTGTGCATTGGACGATGACAGCACTGCCCAGCTGTCGTATTTCGTCGATACCGCGTTCATCCGCTCCACGGTGCCCGGCCGAGCCAGCCGCCACCGCTTCACTCCGAGGACCTGCACTGCCAAGTTGTCGAGATAGTCGTAGTGCAAACCAGTGCTCGCGCCCGCTGGACCGATCCAGCTGCGCAACGACCGCAGGTGTCGCCTGGGCAGCAGTTCTTCATGAGGCAGATCTTTCTTCAATGCAGGTGCTGCTTTGAGCAAGTCGAACTCCTTCAGGTATGGATGGGGCCGATTGGTTGTTGGAGGTGCCTGCAGCGATTGGAGATAGTTGTGTAGCGTGGATGGCACGAAGCGGGTTGCATCCTTTTCGCGATTGCCGTCGACCAGTTGCACAGGTTGATCGGACACCTGTGACGAAAGGCCGTCAAAGCTCCAGTGCCGCACCGCCGGCCAGCCAGCCGCCAGGCCTCGAAATACCACCGGGTCTGCGCACGGCGCGGCGCTGGGAGTCTCGCGCCACGTTGCTTCGGTCACCGGACGAAAAATGGTGTCATTCATCGGCTTCGATCTGTCTTTGTCTGAAGAGCCAGCAACATAGTGACATTCCAAGACACCAGCGTGTCAGTCACTGCTCGGTCAGTATGAAATCGAGCGACGATCGAAAGCCCATGTAGTCAAATGTGGAACCATGCGAGTACACCGGTCGCGATGCCGATGGCGCTCAGGCCGTACACAAGGTACTCCGACCACTTGCGCTTGGTGAGCAAAGCAATCGCCGCCATCGCGATCGCGATCTGCAGGGCGGTGGTGGCCTGCGCCCAGCGATGGTGCTGATGAATCTGCTCGTCGCTTTTCTTGTCGAACTCCGTGGCCTGCGCTTCAAGCTTGTCAGCGGCAGCCTTGATCTCGACCTTTTCGCCTTTGTAGCGCTTGATCTCGTCTTGATAGAACTGCTTGCGGCTTTCCGGCGCCAGCTCAAGCGCCAGTTCGGAGAGGTTCTGCTTGCTGCTCTTGGCCTGGTAGTAGTTCCATTGATTGGACGCTTCTGTCTTCTTGATGGCAGCGTCGTTCTTGAACAGCCCCGCGTTGGCTTGCGTGGCGCCCCCCATGTAGCCGAAGAGCGCACCCACCGTCGCCAGAATGGCCGTGACTACCGCCAACTGACCCGCATGGGAGTCGCCGTGTTGCGCCGCATGTTCAAGTTCGTGGTCGTGAGGACCATGCACATGAAAACCGTGTCCCGACATGTCAATCTCCGTGTTGTCGTTGATAGGTTACCCAGCGATAGGCGAAGCCTTGTTCACTGGTTTGCGCGTCGCTTGCGCGTGCGCTGAATTGCGACTTGTCCCACGCGGGGAAGAAGGCATCGCCTTCGAAATTCGCATCGATCTCGGTGAGCACGAGTTCATCTGCAATGGGCAAAGCCTGTGTGTAGATTTCACCGCCACCGATGACGAACACTTTGGCCGCATTCTGCACAAGCATGATCGCCTCTTGAAGTGAAGCGGCCCGTTCGGCGCCGTCGGCCGACCATTCTGGATTGCGGGTGACGACGATGTTGCGACGACCCGGCAGCGGCCGGCCGATGGAGTCCCAGGTCTTGCGACCCATGATGACGGGCGAGCCGAGGGTCGTATGCTTGAAGAACTTCAGGTCTTCGGAGATTCGGCAGAGCAGTTCGTTGTTCTTGCCGATGGCGCCGTTGCGGGCGACCGCGGCAATGAGGCTGATGAGCGGGCGAATCATGGGCGGCATTCTCGCAGGCCAAGCAGGCGCTTGAGAGGGCTGATGATTCACTTCTTGGCCGCCGCTTCCTTTCCGCTTGCCAGATGCTGCAGCATCAATTCCTGCGCCAGCGTTGCATTGCGCGCCTTGAGTGCCGCCATGATCTTTCGGTGTTCCTTGAGCGAGGCTTGAAGGCGCCCCTGCTTGAACAGCGAATGGTGGCGATAAAGCTTCATCACCTTGCGCAAGTCCGCCACCATCTGGTTGCGCCAGCGGTTGTCGGCAATCTCGAGCACTCGCATGTGGAAACGCTCGTTCGCGGCAAAGAAGGCGTCGCGCTCGTCGACCGTGGCTTCGAGATGTTCATGCAAATCCGATAGCTCGGCGATTTCGTCGTCGCTGGCCTGCTTGGCGACGACCGCGGCTGCATCGCTTTCCAGCAAGGACAGCAAATGGAAAACCTCCGACAAGTCTCGCTCCGACACCTCTGTGACATAGGCTCCGCGCCGAAGCTTCATCGTGACCAGGCCCTCGGACGCGAGCACCTTCAGCGCCTCGCGCAGGGGCGTGCGGCTGATACCCAGCTCTGCTGTCAGGGCTTGTTCGTTGATCCAGCTTCCGGGCGCCATTGTGTGCGCCACGATGCGCTCGCGAAGGCGCTCGGCCACCCGCTGGTACAAGGGCATGTCAGCCAGCCTGGTGCCGTTGGTCGAGGTATCGGTGCTTTTGGCGTCAGGGCGAGGTGCGACCATGAGACTGGGCGAAAGTGGCAACAAAAAAGGCCGGGTGGATATAATTCAATTTTGAATTATGGATGAGGCGGGATGTCACATCAAGCGGCACGAGAGGCGTTTCGCTCGATCGTCGAGATCCAATCGCAGGGGCATGCATGTCCGATGATCTGTTGAATTCGAAGTCGCTTGAGGCGTGGCAGAAGGCTGCAGCCAAGTCTGCGCCCGGCGGTCACCTTGACTCGCTGAACTGGGTGACGCCTGAAGGCATTACCGTGAAGCCGCTGTACACCGCGGCCGATGCGAACGGGCTGGCCTACGCCGACACGCTGCCCGGCTTCCCGCCCTTCGTGCGTGGCCCGCAGGCCACCATGTACGCGGTGCGGCCATGGACCATCCGGCAGTACGCCGGCTTCTCCACCGCCGAGGCATCGAACGACTTCTATCGCAAGGCCCTGGACAGCGGCGCCCAGGGGGTCAGCGTGGCCTTCGATCTGGCAACCCACCGGGGCTACGACAGTGACCATCCACGCGTGACGGGCGACGTCGGCAAGGCAGGCGTGGCGATCGACAGCGTGGAGGACATGAAAATCCTCTTCAACGGCATACCGCTCGACAAGGTCAGCGTCTCCATGACCATGAACGGTGCGGTGCTGCCGGTACTGGCGGGCTACGTGGTTGCTGCCGAAGAGCAGGGCGTGTCGCAGGATCAATTGAGCGGGACGATCCAGAACGACATCCTCAAGGAGTTCATGGTCCGCAACACCTACATCTACCCGCCCGAGCCGTCGATGCGAGTCATCGGGGACATCATCGAGTACACGGCGAAGAACATGCCGAAGTTCAACTCGATCTCGATTTCCGGCTATCACATGCAGGAGGCAGGCGCGAATCAGGCGCTGGAACTCGCCTTCACGCTGGCCGACGGCAAGGAGTACGTGAAAACTGCGATAGCGAAGGGTCTGAATGTCGATGAGTTCGCGGGGCGCTTGAGCTTCTTCTGGGCGATCGGGATGAACTTCTATCTCGAAGTCGCAAAGATGCGCGCGGCACGTTTGCTGTGGTGGCGCATCATGAAAGAGTTCGATGCGAAGAATCCCAAGAGCCTGATGTTGCGCACGCACTGCCAGACCTCGGGCTGGTCGCTGACGGAGCAAGACCCTTACAACAATGTCGTGCGCACGACCATCGAGGCGATGGCGGCGGTGTTTGGCGGCACGCAGTCGCTGCACACCAACGCACTGGACGAAGCGATTGCCTTGCCGACCGAGTTCAGCGCGCGCATCGCTCGCAACACGCAGTTGATCATCCAGGAAGAGACCCACATCACGAACGTCGTCGACCCTTGGGCCGGCAGCTACATGATGGAGAAGCTCACGCAAGACATGGCCGACAAGGCCTGGTCCATCATCGAGGAAGTCGACAAGATGGGCGGCATGACGCATGCGGTGGAGAGCGGATGGGCCAAGCTGAAGATCGAGGCGAGTGCGGCGGAGAAGCAAGCGCGCATCGACAGCGGCAAGGATGTGATCGTCGGTGTCAACAAATACAAGCTCGCCAAGGAAGATGCGATCGACAGCCGCGACATCGACAACCATGCGGTGCGCGAAAACCAGGTGGCGCGGTTGAAGCAGGTGCGTGCGTCGCGGGACTCGGCTGCGGTGCGGGCGGCGCTCGAGGCGCTGACTCGATGCGCCGAAACTGGCGAAGGCAACACGCTCGACCTGACGATCAAGGCGATGCGCTTGCGTGCCACGGTGGGCGAGGTGTCCGACGCGCTGGAAAACATCTGGGGGCGCCACCGCGCCGATACGCAAAAGGTGACCGGTGTGTATGCAGCCGCTTATGACAGTGCTGAAGGCTGGGCCAAGCTTCAGCAGGAGATTGCGGAGTTTGCCGAAGAGCAAGGCCGCCGGCCGCGCGTGATGATCGCGAAGCTGGGGCAAGACGGGCATGACCGCGGGGCGAAAGTGGTGGCCACGGCGTTTGCCGACCTGGGCTTCGATGTGGACATGGGGCCGCTGTTTCAAACCGCCGAGGAATGTGCGCGGCAGGCGATCGAGAACGACGTGCACGCGGTGGGGGTGAGCACCTTGGCGGCGGGGCACAAGACGCTGGTGCCGGCGATCATCAAGTCATTGAAGGAACAAGGGGCCGACGACATCATCGTGTTCGTAGGCGGGGTGATTCCGCGGCAGGACTACGACTTTTTGTACGAGGCCGGGGTGAAGGGGATTTATGGGCCCGGGACGCCGATTCCTGCGAGTGCGAAGGATGTGTTGGAGCAGATTCGCAAATCGGTGGCGTGACTCCTCGTTCCGTTGTCTTACGCACCAATCGATGCATGAGATAACAAAATTCCGTTCAGGCTGAGGTATCGAAGCCCACACCCGAGGTTCGATTGAAACCTTTTTTCGTCTACATGCTGCGCTGTGCTGACAAGTCCTACTACGTCGGACATACCGATGAACTCGACCGAAGAGTTGCTCAGCATCAATCGGGAGCGATTGAAGGCTATACATTCAAACGACGACCGGTAGAACTGGTTTGGACGCACGAGGCGGCCACGCGTGAAGATGCATTGACGGCCGAGCTGAGGATCAAAGGCTGGGGGAGGTCAAAGAAGGAGGCGTTGATTCGCGGTGACTGGACGGCAATCCAGCGTCATGCGTGGGGAACGCGCAACCCTCTGCCAGGGCATCTGGATGAGGCGCGAGCTTCGATACCTCAACCCGAACGGGGCGGAGGGCTGGCTGCGGATACCCGAAAAACCGAGGCCCCACCCGTTCGCCCTGAGGTATCGAAGGGCCCGCAGGAGCTGGACGAGGCTTCGATACCTCAGCCCGAACGGGCCGCAGGGCTGGTTGCGGATACCCGGAAAACCGAGGTCCCTCCCGTTCGCCTTGAGGTATCGAAGGGCCTGCAGGAGCTGGACGAGGCTTCGATACCTCAGCCCGAACGGGTCGGAGGGCTGGCTGCTGCGGATACCCGGAAGACCGAGGCCCCTCCCGTTCGCCCGGAGGTATCGAAGGGCCTGCAGGAGCTGGACGAGGCTTCGACACCTCAGCCCGAACGGGGCGGAGGGCTGGCTGCGGATACCCGGAAAACCGAGGCCCCTCCCGTTCGCCCTGAGGTATCGAAGGGCCTGCAGGAGCTGGATGAGGCTTCGATACCTCAGCCCGAACGGGGTCAGGAGCAGTATGAGGCTTCCGTACTTCAGCCCGAACTTGGTGTTGGAGACTCTTTGTCGGAGCCCGACAGGGCCTTGTTTAACGGTGTACTTGCTTCTAACCGCCGCGCCATTGCGAAAGCCATCACGCTGCTTGAATCGACACGAGCGGATCATCGCCAGCGTGCGGACGCGCTCCTCAACGCATTGATTCCGCACACAGGCAACGCGATGCGCCTGGGAATTTCGGGAGTCCCAGGTGTAGGCAAGTCCACATTCATCGAGGTCCTCGGACTCGACTTGATTGCCAAAGGCCACCGCGTGGCCGTGCTGACCATCGACCCATCATCCACCGTCTCCGGCGGCTCCATCCTCGGCGACAAGACGCGCATGGAAAAGCTTTCGGTCCATGACGCCGCGTACATTCGCCCATCCCCCGCTTCCGGCACCCTCGGCGGTGTGGCCGAAAAAACCCGCGAGGCGATGCTTGTCTGCGAGGCGGCCGGCTACGACGTCGTCATCATCGAAACCGTCGGCGTCGGCCAGAGCGAAACCGCCGTTGCAAGCATGACCGACATGTTCGTGTTGCTCCAACTCCCGAACGCCGGCGACGACTTGCAGGCCATCAAGAAGGGAGTGATGGAACTTGCTGATTTGGTGGTCATCAACAAGGCCGACATCGACCCCGATGCCGCGACGCGCGCCGAAGCCGCCATCACGAGCGCCTTGCGAGTCTTCAGCTTCCACGGAAAATCAGGCCACTGGTCGCCCAAGGTGATGCAGATCAGCGCGCTCAAGAACCAGGGCATCGATGCCTTCTGGCAACAAGTGCGCCAATTCCACGAACGCCGCCGCGCGAGTGGCGAATTCGACACTCGTCGCAACAAGCAGGCGCATTCATGGATGTGGGACATCATCCACGCACGCCTTCAATCCGATTTCCGCCACCACCCTGCCGTGCGCGAAGCACTGCACAACACCTTGCGCGACGTGACCGAGGCGCGCATAGCCCCGTCGGTCGCGGCCCGCGCGCTGCTCGATCTCTTCGAGCGCGAATAGAACAACAAGGACGACATCAACATGCATGACATCATTGCCCTTCTCGAAAAGAAGCGCTCGCAGGCACGCTTGGGCGGCGGCGAAAGGCGCATCGCCGCGCAGCACGGCAAGGGCAAGCTCACCGCGCGCGAACGGGTCGAACTTCTGCTCGACGAAGGCACCTTCGAAGAGTGGGACATGTTCGTCGAACACCGTTGCCACGACTTCGGCATGGCCGACAACAAGATCCCCGGAGACGGCGTGGTCACGGGCTACGGGATGATCAACGGACGCCTCGTGTTCGTTTTCAGCCAGGACTTCACTGTGTTCGGCGGTGCGCTGTCCGAGGCGCATGCGGAGAAGATCTGCAAAGTGATGGACCAGGCAATGAAGGTCGGGGCGCCCGTCATTGGCATCAACGATTCGGGCGGCGCACGCATTCAAGAGGGCGTGGCATCCCTCGGCGGCTACGCCGAAGTCTTCCAGCGCAACGTGATGGCCTCGGGAGTGGTGCCTCAGATCAGCATGATCATGGGCCCCTGCGCCGGCGGAGCTGTGTACTCCCCGGCGATGACAGACTTCATCTTCATGGTGAAGGACAGCTCGTACATGTTCGTCACCGGCCCCGAGGTGGTGAAGACCGTGACGCACGAAGAAGTGTCGGCAGAAGAGCTTGGCGGCGCAGGCACCCACACCAGTCGCAGCGGCGTGGCCGACCTGGCGTTCGAGAATGACGTCGATGCGCTCCTAATGCTGCGCAGGCTCTATAACTACCTGCCGCTCAACAACAGGGAAAAGCCTCCCGTTCGTCCAAGCAACGATCCCGCGGACCGCATCGACTACTCGCTCGACACGCTTGTGCCCGACAACCCGAACAAGTCCTACGACATCAAGGAGCTGATCGTGAAGACCGCCGACGACGGCGAGTTCTTCGAACTGCAGCCCGAGTATGCGAAGAACATCGTCATCGGCTTTTGCCGGATGGAAGGGCAGACGGTGGGCATCGTCGCGAATCAACCCTTGGTACTTGCGGGCTGCCTGGACATCAAGAGCAGCATCAAGGCGGCGCGTTTCGTGCGGTTCTGCGATGCGTTCAATATCCCGGTCGTCACCTTCGTCGACGTGCCTGGCTTCATGCCGGGCACCTCGCAGGAATACGGCGGCATCATCAAGCACGGTGCGAAGCTTTTGTATGCCTATGCCGAATGCACGGTGCCCAAGATCACCGTCATCACGCGCAAGGCCTATGGCGGCGCCTACGACGTGATGAGCTCCAAGCACCTGCGCGGCGACGTGAATTTCGCCTGGCCCAATGCGGAGATCGCCGTGATGGGTGCCAAGGGTGCGGTGGAGATCATCTTCCGCGAAGACAAGAACGATCCGGTCAAGCTCGCCGCGCGCGAAGCCGAGTACAAGGAGCGTTTCGCCAACCCCTTTGTCGCCGGCGCAAGAGGCTTCATCGACGACGTGATCCAGCCGCACGAGACGCGCAAGCGAATCTGCCGCTCGCTTGTGATGCTGCGGGACAAGAAGATCGAGAACCCGTGGCGGAAGCACGGGAATATTCCACTGTGATGGCGCTCCCCAGTCGCGTCGCTCCTGCCCCAAGGGGCGCCTCCGACGGCCTGGCGCAGGCGGCTCCGCGGGGGTGGCTTGATGAAGCATCACCGCGCTCGACCAACCAAAAGAAGGGCTGATCATGTTCAGCAAAATCCTCATTGCCAACCGCGGGGAAATCGCCTGCCGCGTCATCAAGACGGCACGCAAGATGGGCATCCAAACCGTGGCCGTCTACTCCGACGCAGACCAAGATGCGCGCCATGTGGAGCTCGCCGACGAGGCTGTGCATATCGGCCCCGCGCCCTCGCGCGAGTCGTACCTCGTGATGGACAAGATCATCGCTGCATGCCAGCAGACTGGTGCTCAGGCCGTCCATCCGGGCTACGGCTTCTTGAGCGAGAACGAGGAGTTCGCACGGCGCGTCGAGGAAGAAGGCATCGTTTTCATCGGGCCAAAGCACAAGTCCATCGCCGCCATGGGCGACAAGATCGCCTCGAAGAAGCTCGCCGGCGAAGCGCGCGTCAATACCATCCCGGGCCACAACGCGGCCATCGAGACGGCCGAACAAGCCGTCGAGATCGCCCGCGGCATCGGCTACCCAGTGATGATCAAGGCGAGCGCGGGCGGCGGCGGCAAGGGCTTGCGCGTAGCCTTCAACGACAAGGAAACGTTCGAGGGATTCACCTCGTGTCGCAACGAAGCGCGCAACAGCTTCGGCGACGACCGCGTCTTCATCGAAAAGTTCGTCGAGGAGCCGCGCCACATTGAGATCCAGGTGCTGGGCGATGCGCATGGCAACACGGTCTACCTGTGGGAGCGCGAGTGCTCGATCCAGCGCCGGCACCAGAAGGTGATCGAGGAGGCGCCCAGCCCCTTCCTTGACGATGCGACCCGCAAGGCCATGGGTGAGCAAGCGGTAGCACTGGCCAAGGCAGTGAACTATCAATCGGCCGGCACGGTGGAATTCGTGGTCGGCAAGGACAAGAGTTTCTACTTCCTCGAGATGAACACGAGACTGCAGGTGGAGCATCCGGTCACGGAATGCATCACCGGGCTCGATCTCGTGGAATTGATGATTCGCGTCGCGGCGGGCGAGAAGCTGCCGTTCACGCAGGGTGAGATCAAGCGCAACGGGTGGGCGATGGAATGCCGCATCAATGCGGAAGATCCGTTCCGCAACTTCCTGCCCTCAACGGGGCGGCTCGTGAAGTACGCGCCACCACCTGAAATCGACGGCGTGCGAGTGGACACCGGCGTTTACGAGGGCGGCGAGATCCCCATGTACTACGACTCGATGATTGCCAAGCTCATCGTGCACGGGAAGGATCGCCCGGAAGCCATCGCGAAGATGCGCCAGGCGCTCAACGGCTTCGCGATTCGCGGCATCAATTCGAACATTCCCTTCCAGGCAGCGCTGCTTGCGCATCCGAAGTTCGTGTCGGGTGATTTCAATACCGGCTTTATCGCAGAGCAGTATCCAAACGGCTTCTCCGCAGCGACAGTGCCGCACGACGATCCGACCTTTCTGCGGGTTCTGGCGGCAGTGGCGAATCGCGTGCACTTGCAGCGCGCAATGCGCATCAGCGGGCAGCTGCCGGGGCATGAGTTCAAGTCAGGTGAAGACTTCGTGGTGCTGACATCTCGCATTGGTGAGCCGGCGCAGAACACCCCAGTGAAAGTAAAGGTGAACGACAGGGCGTTCGACGTGCAAGCCGGCGACAGGCGTTATCGCATCGAGATGCACACGCCTCTGCGTGATGTGGTGATGCGCGGCACGTCGAGCGGCGAGCCGTTCTGCGCGCAGATCGAGCGGGTGGGCCTCGCGTATCGCGTGATGCATAACGGCACGCAGATCGAGGCCAACGTCTTCACCCCGCGCGCCGCGGAGTTGAATGCGCTGATGCCGTTCAAGGCGCCGCCCGATCTGTCGAAGTTTTTGCTTTCGCCGATGCCAGGATTGTTGGTGGACGTTGCAGTGACACCCGGGCAGATGGTGCGTGCAGGCGAGAAGCTGGCTGTCATCGAAGCGATGAAGATGGAGAACATCCTTCTCGCGACTCAGGATTGCGTGGTGGGAGAAATCGCTGCGAAGAAGGGCGAGAGTTTGTCGGTGGATCAGGTGATCATCAAATTTCAGTAACGCATGCCAAGGAGAAGTTTGTGAGCAACCGTCCTTTCAAAGTCCTCGGCATCCAGCAAGTCGCTATCGGCGGCACGAGCAAGGACCGCTTGCGCACCCTCTGGGTCGACATGCTTGGCCTAGAGGTCACCGGGAACTTCGTGAGCGAGCGCGAGAACGTCGACGAAGACATTTGTTCGATGGGCAAGGGTGCGTTCAAGGTCGAGGTCGACCTGATGCAGCCGATCGACCCCGACAAGAAACCCGCTGTGCACACCACGCCGCTCAACCACATCGGCCTTTGGATCGACGATCTGTACAAGGCGGTCGAGTGGCTGAGTGCCAATGGCGTGAGGTTCGCGCCGGGCGGCATTCGCAAAGGTGCGGCGGGTTACGACATCTGCTTCGTGCACCCGAAGAGCAGCGATGAGTTTCCGGTGGGAGGCGAGGGTGTGTTGATCGAGTTGGTGCAGGCGCCGCCCGAGATCATCGACGCACTGAGATGACTACGTTCTGTCAAACAGCCACCGGAGCCTTGATCGCCGGATGATGCTCATACCCCAGCACCTCGAAGTCTTCGTATTCATACTCAAAGATCGAAGCCGGCCGACGCTTGATGTTCAGCGTGGGGTACGCGAGGGGCTGGCGCGACAACTGCAGCGCGACCTGTTCGCTGTGGTTGCTGTAGATGTGGCAGTCTCCGCCTGTCCAGATGAAGTCGCCGACCTCGAGATCGCATTGCTGCGCGATCATGTGCGTGAGCAGGGCATAGCTCGCGATATTGAAGGGAACGCCGAGGAAGATGTCAGCGCTGCGCTGATAAAGCTGGCAGCTCAGCCGCCCCTCGGCAACGTAGAACTGAAAGAACGCATGACAGGGCATCAGTGCCATCTTTGACAGGTCTGCCACGTTCCAGGCGCTGACAATGATGCGACGCGAATCGGGACTGTTCTTGATCGTCTTGATGACGTCGGCGATCTGGTCGATGTGAGCGCCATCAGGCGTCGGCCAAGAGCGCCATTGCACGCCGTACACCGGGCCGAGATCGCCATCAGGCTTCGCCCATTCGTCCCAGATCGTCACGCCCCGTTCCTGCAGCCATCGTGCATTGCCGTCACCGCGCAGGAACCACAGCAGTTCCAGAATGATCGACTTGAGATGCACCTTCTTGGTCGTCACCAGCGGAAAGCCGTCATTCAGATCGAAGCGCATCTGATAGCCGAAGACGCTTTTCGTGCCCGTGCCTGTGCGGTCGGCCTTGAATACGCCATTCGTGCTCACGTGGCGCATGAAATCCTCGTATTGGGATCGGACGGGGCGGGCGGGAGATGAGGTCATGTCGCGGGCTGCTTCGGCTTGCGTACTGCAGCCGCGAATTGTGCCTGAGCGTCGCGAAATGGCATGTATGTATGGTGGGCACGCTCTGCCTTGCCCGCCACACAGGAGCAGGGGATCGACTAAGGATATGGCCCGAAACAATTTCGGGCCAAATCCTGATTACGCTCCCGGCTCGCGCAGATAAATCTCGACGCGGCGATTGCGGGCACGTCCTGCATCGGTTGAGTTGTCCGCCACGGGTTCGCGCTCACCGTGACCTGCCGTCTGGATGCGCGTGGGTGACACGCCGCGAGCCGACAGGTAGTCGCGCACGCTCTGCGCACGCTCGACCGACAGCGGGTTGTTGATGGCAGTAGTCCCCGTGCTGTCCGTGTGACCGACGATCGTCAAACGTGCATTCGGGTCATCCTTCAGGCTCGCCGCAAACGGGTCGAGCACCGAGCGCATCTGCGGCTTGATCGTCGCGCTGCCGGAGTCAAAAGACACGTCGCTCGGGATGTTGACCTTGAGTTGGTTGTCTTGCGTGCGGGTCACGTCGACGCCGGTGCCGCGCGTGGCCTGTTCCATGGCGACCCGGCGTTCTTCCTGGCGCTTGGACCAGATGTTGCCAGCAACGGCGCCGATGGCCCCACCCACCACCGCGCCAGTGCCGGCCTTGCCGCCGGTGGCCGAGCTCAGCACGGCACCGGCCGCAGCGCCTATGCCCGCTCCGGCCGCAGTGCCCTTTTGGGTCTCACTCATGTTGGAACAAGCGGTCATCAGCACGGCGGCTGCAGTCAGGCCCAGTGCGGTCGCGCGGAGCAAGCGTCTTTGTTTCATGGTCAATCTCCTTCAGGCAGGAAAGCCCGCCACCGGCGGGCAATACAGTTGAGTATGAGAGGCAGCGCAGGCACGCGTCTGTCGGACGCGATGCTTGAGCGCTGTCAGCACCCGCCTACACAACGTGCGGTGCGTTGAAAACGCATGCACCTCAACTTGCAACTTGCATGTCGAACTGCATCGCGGCTAGACGCGCATAAAGGCCCCCCGCGGCAGCAAGCTTCGCATGCGTTCCGATCTCGACGATCTGACCGGCTTCGAGCACGACGATGCGATCGGCGCGCTGCACGGTTGACAGCCGGTGCGCGATGACGAGCGTCGTGCGGTCGCGCATGGCCGATTCGAGTGCTGCCTGGACCATGCGCTCGCTTTCCGCATCGAGTGCACTGGTGGCTTCGTCGAGCAGCAAAAGCGGCGGGTTCTTCAAGATCGCACGCGCGATGGAAATGCGCTGACGCTGCCCGCCCGACAATCGCACACCGCGCTCACCGAGGAAAGTCTTGTAGCCCTCCGGCAAAGCGGTGATGAAGTCGTGTGCGAAGGCTGCCTTCGCTGCGGCGATCACATCCGCATCGCTCGCTTCGGGCCGGCCGTAGCGGATGTTCTCCAACGCGTTGGCCGAGAAGATCACACTGTCTTGAGGAACGATCCCGATGCGATGCCGCAAGTCTTCCAGCGAGGCCTCCTTGACCGAAACATCATCGACTGTCACTCGTCCTTCGCTCGCGTCGTAGAAGCGCAGCAGCAGCTGGAAGACGGTGCTCTTGCCCGCGCCGCTCGGGCCGACGAGCGCCACGGTTTCGCCCGGTAGAACGTCCAGTGTCACATGAGACAAGGCCGCGTGCGTGGGTCGCGACGGATAGCGGAAGCTGACGTTGTCCAATGTCACAGCCGACCCGCCGCGCGTGGGCGGCAAGGGCTTGGGATTCGACGGCGATTTAATGGGCGAGCGCGCGTTGAGCAACTCCATCAACCGCTCCGTCGCGCCCGCCGCGCGCAGCAAATCGCCGTACACCTCGGCGAGCACCGCAACAGAAGACACGAGGATGATCACGTAGACGACGGTTTCCCCCAGATGGCCCGCGGTGATCTTTCCCTGGATCACTGCCTGAGTGCCTTGGTACAGGCCCCACAGCAACGCCCCGAAGGTGGCGGTGATGATGAACGCCACAAGGAACGATCGCATGCGCGTGCGCTTGATTGCCGTTGCAAAGGCGTTTTCGGTCGACACGTTGAAGCGCTCGGCTTCGCTGGCCTCTTGCGTGTAGCTTTGCACCACAGGAATGGCGTTCAGCACCTCGGCTGCAATGGCGCTCGAATCGGCCACGCGGTCTTGGCTGGCACGGCTCAGCTTGCGCACTCGGCGCCCGAAGTACAACGACGGCAGCACCACCAGCACGAGGATGCCCAGCACCTGCGACATGACATACGGGTTGGTGATGATCAGCATGACCATCGCGCCGATGCCCATCACCGTGTTGCGCAAACCCATGCTGAGGCTCGAACCCACCACCGTTTGAACCAGGGTCGTGTCGGTCGTCAGCCGGGACAACACCTCACCCGTCTGTGTCGTCTCGAAGAATTCGGGGCTTTGTTCGACGACGTGTCCATACACGGCATTGCGCAGGTCGGCAGTGACGCGCTCCCCAAGCCAAGTCACCGTGAAGAAGCGCGCGGCGGAGAAAACGCCCAAGGCAGCACCGACCGCAAAGAGCATGAAGAAGTGCTCGCGCAATGCCATCACGCGGGTGCCGGGGTCGGTGGACACGAGGCCTTGATCAATCAAAGACCGCAAGGCCACCGGGAACACCAGAGTGCTCACGGCTGCCATCACGAGAAACAAGATGGCGAGGCCGATGCGGCCGCGATAGGGCCTCAGAAAGGGCTTGAGCCCCCCGAGGGGTCCCATGTTTTTATTGGCGGCAGTTGCCTCGAGCACTGCGGGTCGAACAGAAGCAGGGGAGATTGAAGAGGCCATGGGTCGCCAGTCTAGTGCAGGTGATACCACCGGTATCGCTGCGGTTTGCGCCTGCCCTGACGAACGAATCCATCGATCTAAATTGTCAACGTCTTGGTGAAACGCAAAGCAGTGGTTCGATATGCGCGCAATTTCGTGGTTGCCCGTGGGGTTTTGACTGCCGTGGCAATATTTGCCTGAGCAAATATATCCCACAAGAGTTCTGGCATGTCGTCCCCCAAGATTTCGAGCCCTGTGCGCTTCTACGCTGGAGAGAACTACAGCGTCACCGAAAGCATTGGCTACTTGTTGATTCAGCTCACGACAAGCATGCGCCGGGAGGTGGACGGGCGCATGGGCGAGTTGGGCCTGACAGACGCTCAATGGAAGCCGCTGTTGATGCTCAAGCTCGGCAAGGCTGACACAGCCTTCGAGCTGGCACGTGAAATGAGCATCGATGCGGGTGCGATGACTCGCATGCTTGATCGACTCATGGCCAAGGGCTTGATCGAGCGCGTTCGCTCGAAGACCGACCGCCGCGTGGTTCACCTGCGCCTCACGCCCGAGGGCGAGGTGGCCACCGCGCAAGTGCCGCACGTGCTGGCCGAGGTCAACAACGAATACCTCTGCGGCGTCAGCAGATCCGAGTGGTCGCAGCTCAAGAACATATTGCAACGCATGCTGTTGAACGGACAGCGTTTGCAGACCGACAAAGAGGAAGGACAGAATGAACCGCAGCGCTTTGAGCCCTTGCTCCCGGCCGTGCCGCGCACATGACGAGGAACGAACTGTGCCTGAAGCGAACAAGCCTCAACTCGCGGAACAAATAAGCAAGCGCAGCGGCTCGCTGCTCGCCGCGTCGACGGTACTTGCCGTCGCAGCACTGCTTGCCGGCTGTGCGAGCACAAACGGAGCGACGGCGCAGTCGCAGAACCTGATGTCGACGAAGCAGGCCGGCGCGACCGATACGCAGACTCCGTGGCCTGCCAGCGACTGGTGGAAAGCCTGGGGTGACCCGCAGCTCAACGACGTGATCGACAAGGCGCTGGTGAACCAGCCGAGCTTGCAGATCGTGCAGACACGCGTCGTGCAGGCGCAGGCCGCGGCCGATGCTGCCGGCGCTGCGCGAGCGCCGCAGGTCAGCGGCTCGCTGGACATGACCGCCCAGCGCTTTTCCAAAAATGGCATGGTGCCGCCTCCACTTGCCGGTTCGGTCAAGTGGAACAATTCCGCGCAGATAGGCGCGACATGGGAGCTCGATCTGTTCGGTCGCCAGCGTGCGGGCATCGCATCGGCCATCGGCCAATTGCGTGCGGCACAGGCCGAAGCTCAGGCTGCACGCGTGCTGCTGGCGGGCAACGTCACCTCGACGTATGTGAATCTTGCCCGCCTTGTCGATGCACGCAAGGTCATGCAGCAGGCCTTGAACCAGCGCGACCAGACCGTCAGGCTGGTGCGTCAGCGTATTGACGCCGGGCTCGACACCAATATCGAACTGAGCCAGTCCGAAGGTCTCATCGCCCAGACCATGGTCGAGCTTGAAGCCATCGATGAGGCGATCGCGCGCACCCGCCACGCACTTGCAGAATTGACCGGCCAGAACCCGAATGCGTTGGACTGGCTCACTCCGCAACTCGCTACTGTGAAGGCGACGCCGCTGCCGAAGGGCCTGCCTGTCGACCTGATCGGCCGCCGAGCCGATCTGGTGGCGCAACGCTGGCGTGTCGAAGCGGCGTCGAAAGACGTGGACGTGGCACGTGCCCAGTTCTATCCAAACGTGAACCTCATGGCCTTTGCTGGCCTGTCGAGCATCGGACTCGACACCTTCTTGAAGTCGGGCAGTGGAACCTACGGGGCCGGCCCTGCAGTGCGATTGCCTATCTTCGAAGGCGGTCGCCTGCGCGCCAACCTGAGCGCCAGGAACGCCGAGCTCGACGCGGCCATCAATGGCTACAACGCCACCTTGCTGCGTGCCTTGCGCGAAGTTGCCGACGAAGTGAGCACGCTGAAATCGCTGGAACGCCAGCAGCGATCGCAAGATGACGCGCTCAAGTCGGCGGAGACTGCGTTCGATCTGGCCCTGCAGCGCTATCACAAGGGCCTTGGCAATTTCCTGATCGTGTTGACGGCCGAGAACAATGTTCTCGTGCAACGTCGCGCGTCATCCGAGTTGAAGGCGCGTCACCTGAGCGCTGAATCTGCCCTGGCGCGAGCGCTCGGTGGTGGCTACCAGGAAGACGCCGCGACCACGATCGGGGCCGCCGTCACACGACGTTGATTGGAATTCGAGGACAAGCATGAGCAAGAACGAAGCCAACCCACCCCACGGTGCCAGCGCGCCGGCAGAGCAACCCGAAGCCACACCAGTGTCGGCCGTCTCGGCTGCCAAGCGCAAGCCGGTGATGTTCGCCATTGCTGGTGTCACGTTGTTGGCCGGCCTTGCGTATGGTGCCTATTGGGGCTTGCACCTTCGCCACTACGAGAACACCGACAACGCCTATGTACAAGCGCCCGTCGTGCAGATCACCCCGCAGGTCGGCGGTACGGTGGTCGCCATCCTGGCTGACGACACCGACTTCGTCAAAGCGGGCCAGTCGCTGGTGAAGCTCGACCCGAGCGACGCCAAGCTCGCACTCGAGCGGGCTCAGGCGCAGCTTGCGCAGACGGTTCGCGAAGTGCGCACGATGTACGCGACCAACGGAACCCTGGAAGCGAACGTCCGTCTGCGCGAAGCGGAAGTGGCGCGCATGCAGTCGGAATTGAACCGTGCGCTTGACGACGTCACCCGCCGCAAGCCGCTGAGGTCCACCGGTGCCGTCGGCGGCGAAGAGATGAAGCATTACGAGGCCGCGCTGGTCGCGGCGAGGAGCGCTTTGGCTGGAGCGGAGTCGGCCCTTGCCGCCTCGCGGGAACAGGTCACCAGCAACAAGGCATTGACCGAAGGCACGAGCGTCGAGAATCATCCGAACGTGCAGCGGGCAGCCGGCGCGGTGCGCGAGGCCTATCTGGCCCTTCAACGCACGGAGTTGCCGGCGCCGGTGTCGGGCCAGGTGGCGAAGCGCACAGTGCAGGTGGGGCAACGCATCCAGGCGGGTGCCCCGCTGATGTCGATCATCCCGCTCGAACAGGTGTGGGTCGAGGCCAACTTCAAGGAAGTGCAGTTGCGCAAGATGCGCATCGGCCAGCGAGTGACCTTGCACGCCGACATCTATGGTGAAGCGGTCGAATACACCGGGCACGTCGCCGGTCTCGGGGCGGGCACCGGGGCGGCGTTCGCGCTGCTGCCGGCGCAGAATGCCACGGGCAACTGGATCAAGGTGGTGCAACGGGTTCCTGTGCGCGTCGAGCTCGATGCCAAGCAGATTGCCGCGCATCCGCTGCGCGTGGGCCTGTCGATGAATGCGGTGGTTGACGTCGCCGAGCAGAAGGGGCAGCCGCTGACGTCGGTGAGCATCTCGCGCACGACCAGCACGCAGGCCTTCGATTCGACATCGACCTCGGCCGACCGCTTGGTGCACGACATTGTCGTGGCCAACCTCGGATCCCATGCGACGAAGCTGGCTGCGGAGCCGACTCAACGCCCGGCCGCGGAGCCGACTCAACTGGCTGCGAAGCCAACGCAACTGGCGAAACCCACCCAACTGGCTGCGAAACCCACGCAACAGCCGGCCGCCAAGCCCGCGCAACGCGTTGCTGCGAAGCCGACGCAAGCTCCGGCCGCGAAGCCGGTAAAACAACCTGCCCCGAAGCCGACGCAAGGCCTGGCAGCGAAGCCGGCGCAACGCCTGGCCGTGAACGCCTTGCCCTGAAAGCCGCGTGATGAGCAGCTCTACGGCCGTCGCCGGCGCTTCGGCAGATCCGCCCGTTTCGCCGCCATCCGCGGCGGTGCCGCAGACCGGTCCGCTGCACGGCAGCCAGCTCGTGCTTGGCACGGTGGCCCTGTCGCTTGCGACCTTCATGAACGTGCTCGACTCATCGATCGCGAACGTGTCGATTCCCGCGATCGCTGGCGACATGGGCGTGAGCCCGTCGCAGGGAACCTGGGTCATCACTTCCTTCGCGGTCGCGAACGCGATCTCGGTGCCTCTCACCGGCTGGCTCACGCAGCGCTTGGGACAAGTGCGACTGTTCGTCGGCAGTGTGCTTCTGTTCGTGATCGCGTCGTGGCTGTGCGGACTCGCGCCCAACATCGAATCGTTGATCCTGTTCCGCGTGCTGCAAGGCTTGGTCGCGGGACCGATGATTCCGCTTTCGCAGACCCTTCTGCTTGGCAGTTATCCGCAGGCCAAGGCGGGCAGTGCGATGGCGATGTGGGCGATGACGGTGCTGGTGGCCCCGGTGGTCGGGCCGCTCTTGGGTGGGTGGATCACGGACAACGTCTCGTGGCCGTGGATCTTCTACATCAACATTCCGGTGGGCATTCTGGCAGCGGGCATCACCTGGTCGATCTATCGCAAGCGCGATCCGGGGCCCAAGCGTATGCCTCTCGATTATGTGGGCCTTGGCCTGCTTGTCCTCTGGGTGGGGGCGCTGCAGATCATGATCGACAAGGGCAAGGAGCTCGACTGGTTCAACTCGACGCAGATCGTCATGTTGGCCGTGACCTCGCTCGTGGGTTTCGTCGTCTTCCTCGCATGGGAGTTGACGGACTCGCATCCCATCGTCGATTTGCGCCTGTTCGCGAAACGCAACTTTGCGTTCGGCACCGTGGCCTTGTCGCTAGGCTACGGGCTCTTCTTCGGCAACGTGGTGCTGATGCCCTTGTGGTTGCAGCAGTACATGGGCTACACGGCGACTTGGGCCGGCATGGCCATGGCGCCTGTTGGTGTCTTGGCGATCGTGCTGTCGCCCTGGGTGGGAAAAAACGTGACGAAGATTGATCCACGCAAACTCGCGACCGTGGCGTTCCTCGGCTTCGGCATCGTGTTGTGGATGCGTTCGCATTTCAACGTGCAGACCGACTTTCGCGGCGTGCTGATCCCGACCTTCATTCAGGGCGCGGCGATGGCGTTCTTCTTCATTCCCCTGCAGGCGATCATGTTCTCGGGCCTGCCGCCCATGCGCATGCCGGCCGCGGCGGGTCTGTCGAACTTCGTGCGCATCACGATGGGCGCGGTGGGAACGTCGATCTTCACCACGCTTTGGGAGCGAAGGGCGGCAATGCACCATGCGCACCTGGCGGAGAGCATCAGCCGCAGCAGTGATGCGGCGACGGCGGCCTTGTCCCAATTGGGCGCGGCGGGGTATTCGCAGGAGCAGGGCTTGTCGGTGGTGAATCGATTGATAGATCAACAGGCGTACACCATGGCTGCGACTGATTTGTTCTATTTGTCGTCGGTGCTTTTCGTGCTGATCGTCTCGGTCGTGTGGCTCACACGACCGAAGCCAGGGCAGAACATGGGCGATGGAGGCGGCGCACATTGAAGACCGACTCGTGAATTCGTAGGGTGGGCAAAGCGAAGGTGCCCACGCGGATTGTCGATCTGACTTGAATCACAACCGCGTGGGCACGCTTCGCCCACCCTACCAACGTGAATCACTCGCCGAATTGTTTGCCGTTGACGGCCACGGCAATGCCCCAATCGGCCGGCAAATGACCTTGCTTCACGAATCGATGAAACGACGAATAAGGCCAATCCATTGTGCGTGTGACGAGCCCATGCTTCACCGGATTGAAGTGCACATAGTCAATGTGCTTTCGAAGATCCTCATCGTCTGAATGCGATGCTCCCAGAATCTTCGTTGCCAGATACCACTTTCGCGCCGTCTCTCCTGGCTTCGTGACGACTCGAACGTCTTCTCGATCCCGCGGGAGAAAGTCGCCTTGATCAGGTTCCATCGCGTTGAGTAGTCCGCATCGTCCTCAGGCATCGTCCAGATGGCGTGAAGATGATCGGGCATGACCGAGATGGCGACAGTGTCGACTGGCCTCTTTGTGAGGACACGGCGATAAGTGGATCGGAACCTGTCGATTTCTTCGACGAGCAACGAGCTTGTCCGGTTTTCCAGCGTAAGCGTGAAGAAATAGGTGGCGCCGGGCGTGAGGCATCTGCGGTATCGGGACATGCGTGGATTCTTTCGGTCCCGCCAATTCCTCGCCACGACCACAAGGGTCACTCCGTAGGGTGGGCAAAGCGAAGCGTGCCCACGCGGATTGTCGATCTGACTTGAATCACAACCGCGTGGGCACGCTTCGCTTTGCCCACCCTACAGGTCATGCACGTCAGAGCCGCATCGGCGCCGCGTAACCCGTCATCTCGAGATAGCCGCGTCCCACTGCCTGGCCGGCGCTGTTTGATATCTCGCTCAGCCCTTCCCAGTAGTACGTCCCCGTGCTGCCGCGGCTGTCCATCTCCTGGTCGTCGAGAAGCGACTTGATGGTGTAGCGGCCGTTGGGAATTGTGATCGTCCATTCCATCGGATACCGACCGCGCGAGCGCGGGCTGGTCCACACTCGATCCGGGGTGAACTGCACGTCGCCCGCTGCTAAGTTGCGCGTGACACCTTGCTTGTTCGTCCAACTGCCGCCCGCATACAAGGTCATGCCGTCACCGCGCCGCATGCGAAAGGCCATCAGTGATTCGCCGCTGTCGAGGTTCATGCCGATCCAGTCCCAGCCGGCCGCCTCGGCGTCCATGTAGTCGTTGCTCCACTCGTGGTCAAGCCAGGCGCGGCCCTTGACTTCGATTGCCCGGCCGTCGAGCGTGAGCGTGCCGTCGACGGCCAGTTGGGGGCGGCTGTAGTAATGGCTCGCCTCGCCCAACTTGCGGCCCTTGATCGAATAGCCGGCGTTGCCTTGCAACACGATGCCTGTCGATGCGAGAAGCGACAGGTCGAGTGCGAAGGCGCCGGCTTCGCTGCGCACGGTGATCTCGTAGGTGCTGGCCTCCACCTTGCCCTGCCGCACCATTCGCCAGTCGCGCAGGTTCACTGCGGTGTCGTTTTCCTTGGCTGTGGCAATGCCGAAGCCTTCACGCGCAATGCGTTGATCGTGCCGCAGGTGTTTCGCGTTCAGATCGGTCACCGCCGCGTGGGCGAACAGAATCTGACGCGCGGCGAAGCGGCTCGGATGGTCGCCTGCGAGGCCGGTGTTCGATCTGAAGAAGGTCACCTGGAACCCATAGACGTCGCTGCCTGACGAGAGTTGCCCTGTCACGTACCACCACTCGGTGCGCGTGTCTGGATGCGATCCGAAATCGTCCGGGAACTTCAGCGGCCTGGGATGCACACCCTGGCCCGTCGCTGCCAGGGAGGAGAACGGACAAGCAGCGGCCCATGCTGCGGTCGCGATGAGCATTCGACGGGTGAAGGGCGGCATCGTCGTGGTCACCTCGCGTTTGCGACTTGCACTTCAGCCAGCGATCCGGAATCGAGTGTCAACTTCGTCATGGGCCTTTTCCATTTGACCATCGCGGCATGCCATGAAGGCCACATTTTCTCCACCTTCGTCGCCCTCACCCCCACCCTCTCCCAGAGGGAGAGGGGGTAATGCGGTCGTAGTGCTTTGCTCCCTCTCCCTCTGGGGCCCTCTGGGAGAGGGTGGGGGTGAGGGCTGCGGCTGTTGATATTCAAGGCGCATCCGTGTCGGCATGAGGGCATGCGCGGCGTGTCACCAGTCTTCCTTGACCGCCAAGGCCATCTGCCGACGCGCCGCGCTGCGTCCTGCGAGCCAGGCAGTCGATGTGCCGGCGATGACGACCGCGGCGCACAGCAAGGTGAGACGACCCCAGGGCAGCAGCAGGTCCATGGTCCAGTGAAAGCTCTGTGGGTTCACGACATGAACGAGCACCACGCTCACGCCGATGCCCAGCAGCAGCCCAACGAGCGCACCACTGGCGGTCCACACTGCGCCTTCGATCGCGACGACGGTGAGAACCTGTTGTCGTGTCAAACCGAGGTGCGCCAGCAAGCCGAATTCCTTGCGGCGCGCGAGCACTTGCGCTGAGAAGCTTGCGGCGATGCCGAACAGGCCGATTCCGACTGCCACCGCTTGCAGCCAGTAGGTCACCGCGAAACTCCGATCGAAGATGCGCAGCGACGCGAGGCGGATTTCACCCGGCGCCGCGAATTCGAGCAATGCGTCGTCTAGACCCTGGCTGCGCGCCGCCTCGCGAAGCGCGTTTTGAACTGCCGCTGCATCGGCGCCCGGTGCGAGCCACATCGCGATGTCGTTGACGCGGTCATCGCCGGTCAGGCGCCGATAGTCGGCAAGCCGCAGGGCGATAGCGCCGTGTTGCCTCGCGTAGTCGCGCCACACCGCGCGTACGAACACTGGAACCCGCCGCCCGTCCGGCAACGGCATCGTGAAGTGCGTGCCGGGCTGCAGGCTGTACAGCGTGGCGAGGGCTTCGCTGACGTAGACCGAAGTCGCATCGTTGGACGAGGGCAGCAAATCTCCGACAAGCGGAAGTTCGCTCGCCGCGTTGTCCAGGTCGCGAGCGACGATCGCGACGGTCGGCTGCTGCGGGTCGAGCACGATGCTCGCCACGCGCTGGGCCTTCACGCGCTCGACGCCTTTCAATCGAGAAGCGGCATCGACCAGTGCAGGCGGCAAGACGACAACGTCGCCCCCGCCTCCACTTGATGCGGCGTGAGCGTAGAGATCAGCAGGCAGCAGTGCGTCGAGCCATCGGGTGACCGAATCGCGAAAGCTCGCCACCATCACCGTGAGTGCAACCGCGAGGCTCAGGCTCGCGACGACGCCCGCCACGGCGACCGTCGCGGTATGTCGCTGGTGGCGGGCGCGTTCGACGGCGAGCAAGGCGAGCGCGTGGTCCGGCGGTGCGATCCATCGCAGCAGCAAGCCGACACCTGCCGGCACGCAGGCGATGCCGCCGAGCAGCAGACAGCCGACGGACACGTAGGCGGCCAAAGGCACATCGCCCATCGGCGGCATGAGCGCGAGCGGCACGCTGATGGCGAGAAGGGCAGGGCCGAGCCAGCTCAGGTGCGGCGATGAATCGGATGAGCCCAGGCCTTTCAAGGCCTGGGCGGGTGCCAGTCGTTGCGCGCTGCGTGCGGGCAGCCAAGCTCCGAGCACTGCAGCGGCCACGCCCAACAGGCCATAGAAGAGCGCTGCATGCCATTCGAACTGCAAGGGCGGCGCGATGCCCGGGAAGTAGCCCCCACCCAGATCGCCCGCGAATAGGTGCAATCCAAGGGCAGCAAGGCCGGTGCCGAGCGCCAGTCCGAGGATGGACCCGACGCAACCCAGCACCGCCGACTCCGCAAGAATGAGTTGCAAACGCTGCCGCGCGCTCAAGCCGAGGACACCCAGCAAGGCCAAGTGCGGCTTTCGCTTTGCTACCGACAACGACAGGATGGAGAAGACTAGAAACGCTCCGGTGAAAAGCGCTACGAGCGCCAGCACCGTGAGATTGACGCGGTAGGCGCGCGACACGTTCGAGGCGCGCTGCACGCCTTCGTCGGGCGATGCGGCTCGCACGCCATCGGGCAGTGCAAGTTCGGCAATCACATCCGCCTTGTTTGCACCCGACTTGAGCCGCACGTCGATGCGGCTCAGCTTGCCGAGCCAGCCGAAACGCTCCTGCGCAGCGGCAATGTCTATCACTGCGATCGGAACGCCACCCGCCGCCACGCCGCCTTGTACCGAGAACTCGACGATGCCGTGCGGCGACTGCAGCCGCATGGTCGTCAGGGTCTTGAGGCGCAGGCGTGCAGGGCCATTGAGGTAGATCGACTTGGGGTCGATCGGCGCGAGGCGATCGGCATCGGCCTTCGGCTGTGGGAGCAGGGCCGGCGCAAGCGCAGCGACCACGAGCGCATCGATGCCGAGCACGCGCACGGGCACGCGTTGCCGCTGCGCGTCGAAGGCAAAGGTGTCGATCTCGACCACCGGGCTTGCGATGGCGACTTGCGGATGCGCAGCAACCCGTTCGTACAGCGCTTCGTCGAAGCCCCCGCGCTGCCCGCGCAACTCGAAGTCGGGTTGCCCGTTGACCGAGCGCACGGCAGAGCTGAACTCGCTCAGGGCCGACTGGTTGATGAGCTGCACTGAAAACGCGAGCGCCACGCCCAGCACTACCGCGAGCAAGGCCGCTAAATTGCGCCAAGGGTGATGGCGCAGCTCAGGCCACGAGAGTTCGCGCAGCAGGGTGAACATGTCAGCAAAGCGACGTGGGCGCGCGCATTTTTATTCAATGCCGTTTGGCGTGAGCGTCAGCACCCTGTCGGCGCGCGATGCGGCCATGCGCGAGTGCGTGACCAGCACGCACGCCGCCTGGTGTTGTCGTACTTGCTGCGACAACACGTCCATCACGAGCTCGGCGGTCTTCGGGTCGAGGTTGCCGGTGGGCTCATCGGCGAGGATCAGGCGCGGTTTGTGCACCAGCGCACGGGCGATCGCGACCCGTTGCAACTGGCCGCCTGACAAGGTCTGAGGCAGCCGCATGCCGAGCCCCGGCAGGTCCACGGCTGCGAGCAAGGCTTCGACACGGGCCCAATCGGGCTTGCCTTGCAACAGCAACGGCAGGCCGATGTTCTTCTCCACGCTCAGATGAGGCAGCACGTGAAATGCCTGGAAGATGAAGCCGAGATGATCGCGCCGAAAGATCGCCTGCTGCGCTTCGCCGAGCGAGGTGATGTCGGTACCGTCCATGCGCACCTTGCCGCCGTCCACGGTGTCGAGCCCGGCAATGCAGTTGAGCAGCGTGGACTTGCCCACCCCCGACTCGCCGAGGATGGCGATGAATTCGCCCGGCGCGACACTCAGCTCGACTTGGCTGAACACTGCCGTGTCGCCGTATCGCTTGCTGAGGTCGGTGACGTCAAGCATCGTGGTGTCGCGAGGCAGGGTTTACGCTCAGAGGCTGAGAGATCTCAGCCTCTCAGTTCCTTGACGAGGCCCACGGCAGCATCGATCGCGTTGTCGTGGTCGCATGCGATCACTCGCCGAGACGGCATGCTGCGCAGCCAGGTCAGTTGTCTCTTGGCAAGTTGGCGGGTGGCGGCGATGCCCTTGTCGCGCAGCGTGGCGAAATCGTTCGAGTCCAGCGCTTCCCATGCCTGCCGGTAGCCGACGCATCGCATGCTGGGCAACGCGGCGTGCAGGTCGCTGCGAGAGCGCAACTGCTTCACTTCGTCGATGAAGCCAGCATCGAGCATCGCGTCGAAACGGCGAGCGATGCGCTCGTGAAGCCATGCGCGGTCATGCGGTTCCAGCGAGATCAAGGGCGGCATGTCGCGCGCCGACTTCTCCCGATGAAACGACGATAGCGGCTGCCCGCTGATGCGAAACACCTCCAGCGCCCGCTGCACGCGCTGCGAATCGCCGGGTTGCAGTCGAGCGGCGGTGACGGGGTCGACCTCTGCGAGCTGCGAGTGCATGGCAGGCCAACCGATGCGCGCAGCTTCTTCATCGAGCGCGGCGCGAACCGCTGCGTCGGACGCAGGCATCTCGTCGAGGCCCTCGAACAAGGCCTTGAAATACAGCATCGTGCCGCCGACGAGCAAGGGGAAATGCCCGCGTGCATCAATCTCGCCAATGAGCCGCGTCGCATCTGCCACGAATTGCGCCGCGGAGTAGGCCTGGGTCGGCTCGATGATGTCGATCAAGTGATGCGGCACGCGCGCCAGTTCGTCACTCGAAGGTTTGGCGGTGCCGATGTCCATGCCGCGGTAGACGAGCGCAGAGTCGACACTCACGATCTCGACGGGGCGTGTGGCGGACAGCACGTCGGCGACGGCCAGGGCGGCAGCGGTTTTGCCCGAGGCGGTCGGGCCCGCCACACACAGATAGCGCGTCATTCCGGTCTGCTCGTCCAAGGCCTCGGCATGCCCGCGAGGTTACAGGCATACGCTGTTGCGTGGGCGCCGCGTTCCGTGCGCAAGTTGCAATCCGAGACTGTCATGGTTGTTGGGGATGGTTACGATGCCAGCGGCGCCGAAGATCGCCTTCTATATTGCGGCGCAACAATGCACACGAATCAGTCCTCGAAAGGAACACCATGAAACGATCGACACGTTGGATCGCCTCCCTCCTGGCGGCCTGCCTGACCTTCACCGGTTTCGCGCAAGGCGCCATGGCCGCGGGGCTCGTCAGCACCGAACAAGTGGCAGCGACCGAGGGCGTGAAGAGTGCCACCGCGCAGCGCGAACACCTCAATGCGACGCTGTCGCGCGCTGACGTGGCAGCAGCCCTGGCCGAGCGAGGCGTGAGCGTTGACCAGGCACGTGCCCGTGTTGCGGCTCTGACGGACGATGAAGTCGCCACTGTCGCCAACACCCTCGACACGGCACCGGCAGGCGCCAGCGACGTGCTGGGCGTGATTGTCACGATCTTCATCGTTCTGCTCATCACCGACATTCTCGGCTTCACGAAGGTATTCCCGTTCACACGTTCGATTCGCTGACTTGGGGCGCGCGAGAAAGAATCCTCGCCTAGATCAGGCGCCTTTTGACGTGCTGCTCGGACACGTTCGAAATACTCCCAGCCTCTCAGCGCGGCCACTGATGTGGACCGCGCTGTTTCTTTGGGTACTTGCCGCCACGGGCTGCGCGGTCCAGACGCAGGCTTTGCGCGAGCATCCTCCGGCCGACCTGCCGCACAAGGCGGAACTGGAGAGCACTCCGTTTTTCGCGCAGACGGCCTATCAGTGCGGGCCGGCCGCCTTGGCGACTGGACTTGCGGCCGCGGGCTTCACCGCTGATCCTGCGGTGCTTGGCGAACAGGTCTTTCTGCCTGCCAGAACCGGCACGCTGCAGGTCGAGATGATCGCCGGCGCGCGTCGTCAAGGTGCCATCGCCACGCGCATGCCGGTTCAACTTGAAGCCCTGCTGCGCGAAGTGCAGGCCGGTCGCCCGGTCGTGGTGCTCCAGAACCTTGGCCTATCGTGGGCGCCGCTGTGGCACTACGCGGTGCTGGTGGGCTACGACATCGATGAAGGCGAAGTCATCCTGCGCTCCGGCAAGACGCGTCGGCAGGTGATGGCGATGCGCACCTTCGAGCACACGTGGAAGCGGTCCGGACACTGGGGTTTCGTCGTGTCGCCGCCGGGGCAGTGGCCCTCGCAGGCAGACGAGAAGGCGGTCATCGAGGCAAGCGTCGGCTTCGAACGTAGCGCAACGCCGCAGCAAGCGGTGGCAGTATTTCGCAGCGCGCTGGCGAGATGGCCCGAGAGTTTGAGTCTGCAAATGGGCTTGGGGAACAGCCTGTACGCGGCCGGTGACAAGCGGGGCGCGGCCGATGCGTTTCGATTCGCGGCAAGGCTGCATGGAAGTGCTCCGGCGTGGATCAATCTTGCGAGCGTCTTGATCGAGTTGGGCGATTCAAGCGATGCACTCGCGGCGGCAAAGGAGGCTGTTGCCGCGAGTGACGACGATTGGCGCGGCAAGGCGGCCGAAGTCTTGCGCGCCGCAGAAGAGAAGTAGCGCTTTAGGACATGGCCCAAAACAATTTCCCGTTTTGGGGGCGCAGGGCGGGCGCGCTGCGGCGTTGCTCCTCGCTTGTGTGGCTCGCCACAGCGCTCGGAGCGCCTTGCATCGCATCCCGCCCTGCGCCCCCAAAACGGAAAATTATTCCGGGCCGTGTCCTTACAAGCGCGACAGGCTTGAGAGGCTGAGAGTATTTCGAGCGTGTCCGAGCAGCACGTCAAAAGGCGCCTGATCTAGGCGCAAAGAGCAGACATAGCTCGTGCTATGGC
>JAJKJU010000093.1 GCA_021153565.1 Rhizobacter sp. | reverse complement strand
GGCGCGCCCTGCGGTCGATGCGCCGGCAGTCCTTGCGCCTGCCGGGAGCGCAGGCGCGCGACCCAGGTCGGGCGGCCCGCCGACTGGCCGGGACGGGCCGGCGCCGGACGTCCCCGATGCTGTGGCGGGCGGCCGTGTGGGCGATGTAGAGGCGGGCGCGGATCCGATGGGCTTGGTCATGTTGGGTGGCGTCGGTGGCGGACAGCGCCATCGAGACACCGGTGACGGTAGCCGCGGGGGTGCGGGAAGGCGCGGAAAAGACGAAACGCTGCTTCAATTAGCGAAGACCGGTACGCTTTCGCGGGAAGCTGAGATGGCGTTGCGTAGAGAAAAATAATTTCGTCACGTTTGTGCCGATAAGTCTGGGGGGCAGGCACTCCTGCAGGGCTGAATCGTTGGCCGCAAAGCCTGGGTACCAGCGCGCGAAGTCCTCACGCAGGCGGCCGTCGAGCACGCTGGTTCGTACTTGCAGGAGCAGGCTGCGCACCTTGTGGCGACCAGCGCATCTGTTGCGACTTGGACATGCGTTTGTCGATGGTCTGATTGACTGCCGCCGTCTCGACAACTCTGTTTGCGCCGGGTCGGCTTCCGCATTACCCGTTTCGAGGCCTGCTCAACGTTCACTCACATTGCGGCCTGCACGAATCGCCAAGTCGCTTGAAGGCCCCCTACACCGAAGGCTTTAACCGCTTCGTAGATCGAAATACTCTCAGCCTCTCAGTTCGGCTGTTCCGCATGGGCATGCTTCGACAGCTGGCGGGGACCTTCGCTTGAGGGTGGCGCCTCACATCAGACTGTTCAACGCGCCTTCCACTCGCTTGAACCCGATTCGTTCCTGCTCGAGTCGAATCTGCATGTCCTCCAAACGCTTCCATCGCAGATCGTCGAACAGCGAGCGCTCTTCGAGGGTAAGGCGCGAAAGATCGCGCAGCGTCGGTTCGGCTTCATGCGACCACTGCGGCCGCAGGTCCATCAGAGTCTGACGGTCCATGAGGAACGATTCGACATGCGCAAAACGCGCGCGCAACTGATCGAGGATGGCAAACCCATGCGTGTCGATGTCACCCCAATAGTGAATCGATTTTTCCTGAAGCCATCGCGCCTGGGAAAGCATGTCGAATCCATACCCTGCGCCAAAGATCACCATGGCATTCGACACTGCCGGAAACGCCAGGAAGTTGATTTCGTTCTCGGTCATGAAGACCCTCGACACCGCCACATTGAGCGTTGCAAAGCATTCGTCGGTGACGGTGATGTCCTGGTCGCCGCTCCCGAGCATTGCCTGTCGCGCATCGAGCATGCGAAAGCGCACACGCATCGGCTTGTTGCGAAAGCCATACCGCTGCACGAAACCCGAGACGCCGCTCGCCGACGGATCGATCGCGTCGGCCGGCAACACGTGGTCGAGCATTTCCGACAGCACGGCCCGATGCTCCTCGATGAACTTGGTGTGGATGCCGGGCAGATCCACCTGCCGCAGATAGATTCCAGGGCGCGGATGAGCTTGCATCCATGAAACCACTTCCAGCAGCCGCGGCCAGTCGCAAGCAATGGCCAGAGCTCGCAGCGGATTGGCATTCAGGCAGGTCAGCAGTGCCGAGTGTTCTGCTCGGGTGCGGTCCACCAGGCGGCCAAACACCTGCGCCTCCCGCTGCTTTCCGAGCAGATGGAGCGCGTCGTCCAAGGTGTCTATCCACGTCTCGTTGGGCAGCACATTGCTGCCGATGACCCGGTGCCTGACCTCTCTCAAAACCAGCCGATAGCCCCGACCCTTTTCGTTCTTCGCACCTTGCTGCAATGCCCGCGACCACGCACGCACCTCGTCGAAGCGATCTGAAAGGTCAGATGAACTCGGCACCTTGAGCGTCAGCCGCAATGGAAAAACGTCTGTCGCAGCCACCATGCAGGAAAGCAAGCGGCCCTTGTCCCACAGCCTGAGCAACTGCGAGCGCAAGTCAGAGGCCGCAGTCCAGCTCATGGCTCGCGTCCGTCTCGTTCCGCCCGGTATTCCTCGATGCTGAGGTTGCGCAGCCGAGAAGCGCGCCCCTCTTCGTTGTGAACGAAACCGACGTTGGAAACGAAGGGCTCGATGATGTGAATCTTCTGCAATGGCGTGACGATCAGCAGCTGCAAATTGAGCTGCTGGAAGAGCCTCAGCCCATACTGCGCCGAATCGTCCGAACCACGTCCGAAGGCTTCGTCGATCACCACGAACCTGAACGAACGCGAGCGAATCGCGCCCCACTCCAGCCCGAACTGATAGGCCAGGCTCGCCGCCAGAATGGTGTAGGCGAGCTTTTCCTTCTGACCTCCGGATTTGCCGCCGGAATCCGAATAGTGTTCGTGCTCGCTGTTGTCTTCACGCCAGCGTTCGCTCGCGGCAAAGACAAACCAGTTGCGAACGTCTGTGACTTTGGCGGCCCAGCGCCGATCGTGCTCGGATGTCCCTTCTCGTCCGCGGAAACGCTCGATGATGTGCTTGACCTGCAAGAACTTCGCCTCCGAATACTGCGCGTCGTCCGAGCCTGTGAGTGCTCCTTCGGTGCATGCGCGAAGTTCGGTCTGGAAGTCTCGAACGTCGGCGTCGGTGGCGAGCTGCGCCTCGAGAACGATGTAGCGACTCGGGTTGTAGTCGATCTGGGTCAAGGACTCATTGATGCGCGCAATGCGTTCCTTGATGGTCTCGCGCTCGCGATTCAATTGCGACTGGAAGTTGGCAACTTCGCGGATCGTGTTCTCGTTGAGCAGCTCCTTGAAGCGCGCCTCAAAGCGAGGCAAATCGTCGGCGTTCAACTGCTCGAGCATTGCGCGGTACTCGAAGGCGGCGTCGATGCTCACATCCACGTCCTGAGTGTCAAGCTTGTGCGCGTCCTTGTATTCAGCCATGGCCCTCACGATTCTTTCGCGAAGACGAGAAAGTTTCTTGTCTTCGGAATCGATCCGGCCCTGCAGCCGCTCTCGCATGTGCTGCTCTCGGTTGTCGCAGGATTCGACACTGAGCTGGTGCTCGCCGAGCAGCTCGGCACGAAGGACATCAATGCGTTCGAATTGAAGGACATGCACCGAAAACGACGGGTCATCGAGAACAAGCCGGGTCTGCTTCAGCAACGCCTCGGCATCCGTCTTCTTCTGCTCAGCCCTCGCCCGCTCATTCTTATGAACGTCCAGCGCCTCTTCGGTCTTTGCGAGCGCAGCCGTCAATTCGTTCAAGTTGTCGGCGAGCACCCTCAGCTTGTCGGATGCAGCTTCGAGTTCGCGCTTTTCGTCTTGCAACCTGGAGACTTCGGCAGCCACCGGCCTCCAGTCGAGTTCCCGAAAATCACGGTACTCGTCAAGCTTGTTCAATGCCTGCAGACGCTCTCGTGCGGAGTATTGTTCCTTCTGTAGCGAAGCAATCTGGGCACCCGTCTGCGCAAGGCGCGACTCGATGACCCGTGCCTTGTTCTGCAGCGCAGCGATCTTGGCGTCGTTGCTCCAGCCCAGCACGTAGCGGCTGCGGTCGTCAATGCGATGACGATCATCCTTTTCATGCCGCTCACCCGGCGCCTTGATCTGCCCGGCACGCGTGATCGCCTTGGCTTCTCGGCGGAATTGCTCCTGGTTGGCACAACATGCCACGTCGAAGCGATGCGCCACCTCGCGCTCCAGCCAGGCATTGAAGGGGGAATCAGGCTTGACCGCCAGCTTGCGGGCCAAGGAATCGGGATGCATGGCCGTGTCCGGGCGGGGGTCCTTGCGCGCCGGGCGGACTCGAAAATAGACCAGCCGGCCTTTCAACTGAGTGTTGTCGACCCATGTACTCACCGCGGCATAGTGAACGTCCGGCACGAGCAGCGATAGGCCAAAGTTGCGCAACAGCCGTTCGGTAGCCCCCTCCCAGTCTCGCTCGTCGTCACGGACTTGAATCAACTCGCCAGCGAACGGCATGTCAACTTCGCGCAAGTCGAGGGCGCCACACACGGCAGCACGCATCGCGACTTGTTGTGCATCGATGTTGCTTCGACGGGCCTTCAGGCTCTTGATCTCATCGGCCAGCGCATCGTGTTCTTGCCGACCTTGTGCAAACACGACCCCAGCCTCATTCAATTCATTCTGAATGGACGCGTCTCGCTCGGCCGCGGCTTCGCGCAACTGCCCGCACAAGGCGCGCTGTGCGAGGAAATCCTCGCCGCTGTCCATGCTGATCAGACCGAGCGCCTTGCGTAGCTCGTCGTAGCGCTGGAATTTCGCGAGTCGTCGGCTTCTTTCTTGCTCTTTCTCGGCGATTTCGCTCGCAAGCCGCTCGATTCGATCGCCACCGTTGTCGGCAATGGCACGCCGCAGTTCACGCTCCTCGATCTGCTGCGTCTTCCTTTGGTTCTCCAACCTCCCGATGTGCCCGCCCTGCCTCGTCAATTCTTCGCCGAGGTGGACGATGCGCCTGTCGAGAAGATCGGCCTTGTGCCTCGCAAAATAGGGCTTGAGTGCTTCGCGGCAGTCTCGCAATGTCTCGATGTCAGCGAGCAGTTCGGCATGCCGGTTGCAATCCTGAACGAGTGGCGTCAGAAGCTCGACTTGCCGCTTGGCCTTGAGCACGGCAACGTGCGCGCGATGCAAGTCGTCGAAATGGGCAATCAACGCCTGCATGCGCGGGGCCACGTCGAATGGCTCAAGCATGTGGACGCGCACGAAGTCTGTGAGGTTGCCCACCGACTTCATCGACACGGTTTGATGGAACAAGTCCAGCGCTTGTTCGTTCTGAATCCCGAAGCGCCTGCGAAATGACGCGCCATACGGCGGAAAGCTGTCCTCGATGTCCACTCGGGCCGCGCGCAGGCGCTTGCGCAACTGAGCGATATCGGTCCCGAACTGCGCGAAATCGGAGGCAATGGACAGTTCACGGTCAGCCACTGCATACAAGCGCACCGGCTGCGCCTGCCCATCTTTGAGCCAGAACACCTGAGCAAGCGTGACTGTCTGGTCGTAGCCATCGTTGCGAAAGACGCCGAGGATGACGGAGTAACTGTTGTGATCGCGCAGTGCCACGGGTCGGCCCGACCCACTCGTGTCATTGCGCTCGGACTTGTAGTGCCCAAGCACATACGAGCGCAGCGTGCGTTCTCGCGCATCTGCGCCGGCTGCCTTGTTGTAGGCCACCCGGTGCGCGGGCACGAGCAGTGTCGTCACCGCGTCGACGAGCGTTGACTTGCCGGAACCAATATCGCCGGTGAGCAGCACGTTGCGGCCGTCAGCACGCAGCGTCCAGACGCGGCCGTCGAACGTGCCCCAGTTGAAGACTTCAACGCGCTGGAGGCGAAAGCCAGCGAGTTGCTCGTCGCCGAGAAACTCCAGACTCATGGCTTCATTCTTCATCGGCGCTTCCTTCGATCTGCGCGCGATAGGCAGCAAGGCGCTCGTCGAACTGAGCCAGCCATTGCGCATCAACGAAAGCCTTGAGTATTCGCTGCACCTCGATCATGTTCTCCTGCCCGCGCAATCGGCGCACGAAGCCGAGGTCTGCCACACGATTCAAGTGCGTGTCGACTTGATCGATGAGACGGGCTTCATTGCTTCCTTCGGGAAGGAACACGCGGATCATCTCCACGACGTTGTCGCGCGAGACGATGAGGCGCGTGCCGCCGCCTGTGGCGTCGAACTCCGCCAGCTTCTTGCGCAAGAGCGCGAGCAGCAGGCTGACCGCGAAGGACAGCGGGCGACGAGCAACCAGGCGCGGTATCCGAGGCGCGGCATCGTCATCTGACTCGGGGCGCGAGCGCAGAAAGGCATAGCCCTCTGCTTCATCCAGCATCAGTTCCAGCCCAAGCACTGCGACATAGTCGCGCACCCTGGCTTGCAAATTCAGCATCGCGCTCCATTGGCCTGCGTCGGCGTCCCGATACATCACACCTTTGAGCAAAGGGATGACGATGGCGGAGAGGTCTGTCGCACCGCGATCGCCTCCCTGGGGGTCTTCAGTCAGCATGGTCATCTCGCAAAAATCACACGGGGCAGTCGTGCCCGCTTCCAATGCCCGTCGCGGGTCTGCCATGCCAGGGTTTCCTCGACATCATCGTCAACCACTGATGTTCCTCGCTCGTCTGCCAAGTGCAGATAAGCCACCAGCTCAGCGAGTCCATGCTGCAACGGGTGCGCTTGGACCAGTTCGGCCAAAGTGACCTGCGAGCGCTGCTGCAAGGCGGTGCGCACTTGTTGCGCCAGCGCAGCCTTGTCGATCACGAACTGCGAGAACAAGGCTGCCGTGTCGAGCTCCTCGTCGCCGGACTCGAGCCTGACGTTGGCAATCGATGGCTTGCGCGCCGGCGTATGAAGCGGCCGCTCCATCGGCAAGTCGATACCTGCCGCGGTGTCAGCGATCGACATGAACTCCCCCGGCGGCGGCGATGTGCGCACGGCCAAGGCCTTGGCCTCGATGCCGCGAAGTATGTCCATGATGCGGCGGTTCTCGAGGTAGGCCTGATCGTCCAGAAAGCGGCGCAACTGCTGAGACAGCAGGGCCACGGTTCGCTGGGTATGCTCTCCGGCTTCCAGCCAGTCGTAGTGCACACGGCGCATTCGGATGTCGGGAGTCAACGCAGCAACCGGCTGCAACTGCAGCACCCGATCGAGGAGCTGCGTCAGCTCTTCCTGCCTGGACTGCGACATCAGGAAATCCCAGAAGGCGCGAAAGCTTCGGCCCTGGTCGGACTCCGCAATGAGGTCGCGCTCACCCATGATGTCCTCCAGAAGCGCGCCCTTTGCTCCGTCCCAAAGCGCGATGCGCTCACGCACTCGCCGGTCCAGTCCGCGAAAGTTTTGCTCCACCTCGCGAAAGTCTGCGAGCAGTTCGCGCGCCAATCCGGCGAACTGATAGAAACGCTCCTTCAAGGCAGTGTCATTCAGCAAAGACATGTCGCCTTGAAGCGTGCGCTCGATCTCGGCATCAATCTCGTCACGCCGCCTTCGAAGTTCGCGCACCCGAAGCTCAGGATCAGTCTCGCTGCCATCGCTCATTTGCCTGAGCAACTCGAACAAGGTCAACAGACGTGACTCCGTGCCAACGAAGCTTCGATCGCCCAGGCTCACCAGCCATGCGATGGCTCGCTCCGTGGCCGGGGTCACATCGAAATGTGGTTCGTCGGACCCTGGCGGATAGAACTTTCTCAACCAGCACTTGTCATTCGCCGCCCAATCATTCAGATAGTCCTGCGCATTCTTGGGATAGGCGTCGTGCCCACGCAGCTCACGCACCGCGAACAGCGCGTCTTCCAGCGCTTCAACGAGGTCCGACTGGCTCATCATCCGCGTATTGGTGACCACAAATACCCGGTGCAAGAAGCTCGCGACCAGTGGAGCCGAATCGGCGGCGAGCAAGCGCCATGCGGGATGCTGGCGTCGCATTGCTTCGAGGGTTGAGTGTTCCAAATTCACAAGTCGTCGAGCCTTGACGGCTTCATGGCGGCGGTCGGCCAAAAAGCACCATGCCGTGGTCTTGAGAGGCTGAGAGTATTTCGAACGTGTCCGAGCAGCACGTCAAAAGGCGCTTGATCTAGGCGAAAAGCGCAGCCATAGCTTGGCCATGGCGAGCATTTGCAACGACGAGCAGGGGGCTTTTGGCGTAATGAGCGGGCATGACCGAAAAACTCTCAGCTCTGAGCCATGGCATGGTGCGCTACAGCTCGAGTATCGCCGAGGGTGCGAGGCCAGCGCGAGGCCACGCGTACAACCCGCCGCCGGGTCGCGATGCGTGGTGTAAGCCGTGGCCTTTTCAAACGCCCGACCGCCCAACGCCGATCGCCGCATTCGCTCGGGAGGCTCGCGCAATGGGTTCCCCTCCATCGGAACAAGATGTGTAGATACCGATACCCTCTGTGAGAGGGTTGGGGATCGCTCCTGGTCATGGGCTGGTCGCGGATTCGCCCGGACGATCGGGGGGGCGGCGCCCTTCGCTTCGCTTAAATACACACCGCTTCGTCTTCGCCCGTCGCACGAAACCGATCGACGCCACGATTCGCACTTCGGCTGGCTCGGCCAAAGTCAATCCATCGGCCTTGGCGAGCCCCCAACCCACAGCAAGAGTGCCCCAAATGTTTCCTCGACTTCCCAGAGCATCCAGTACCCTCAGCCTCCAGGAACAAAACAGCCCACAGCTGCAAAGCCCGACACAGCGACAGGCTGGGTCCACCACTGCAGCGACGCTCGCGCCGCTGGGTCTGAAGCGCCGAACCTTTTCGCCAGGCCCATCTGGACCATCTCGACAGCCGGCCGGTTTGTTGTCCTGCTTCCAGGGCGTCTTCAACAAACGTTCCGGGTCTGCTACAGGATTTTCGCAGCCGCGGATCACTCTTGCGGAAAAGACCCGCAATAGAGCCCGGGCCGAAGCTCTTGCCAGACCTCTAGTGCGTGTGCCGGACGTGCGGCCGATCGCACAACCCAAGTCACTCGAAACGATCGCCGGTGAGTGCGGCGTACGTGTCGCGGCCCTGGAGAAGCACATCCAGGATGAGCTGAAATCCTTCTGCGTCGAAACCGCGACCAGCAATCTCTATTTATATCGAGAAAATTGGGCGCTGATGGACACGCTTTACAATCTCTTCTTGCAGAGCATTGATAATCAATCCCCCCAATGGATTCGGAATACACGTGATTTTGACTCGTTCATTACACATTTTTGCCCGAAGTCAAATAAGAATTCGCAGTCGATACTTATCAATCATATAGGCAGCTTTTTTCGAGACCACCTGCCACCCATGGCGAAATTAACGAGCGATAGGGTAAATAATACCATCTACAACGGCTCAAGAAACTGGATGAAGTTTCCCGAGGCTTTGGTGGATATGGAGGTAGTCGAAGAGGCCCGGCAGCTCGTCAATGAAGGATTTACCGGAAAAGAGAAACTTTTTGTCCACGGCACAGGCTCGGCCGCAATGGCGAATTTTGCCAAGAACCAGGCTATCTGGTCCGCATCTCGGGCAATGCAAAGTGGCGACAAGGTCGTGACAGGAGAATACGTCAAATGGATCGAGCAGGATGGGCAAACCTCGACAACTGGAGGCACGAGCGGGCTGAGAGATATATATACAAGCCGAAATGGTTTGAGCTCGGAAAGCTACACCATGCGACGCTGGTTTGACGAAACTCCGGTCACATTCGGAATCAGTGAACAGAAACAGCGGGCATATAACGACGCCTGCAACATAGATCGGTGGTACGAGAACCCAATGAATGAGGGAGTCACGGTCGGGCCTATCGTTCCGCTGAAAAACGTTGTAGCCATATCAGCGCCCAAGGCCAGTGAGGCACGGATTCGCTCGTGGATCGCGGCGCATTGCCCGCACGCAAAGTTCGTATCGTACGAGGCC
>JAJKJU010000092.1 GCA_021153565.1 Rhizobacter sp. | reverse complement strand
TTTTCTCGTGTTGGAAGGCTTCGATAACACCCCGCAAAAGGTCTCTGGCTCGGAACAGCGGCCAGCTGCGGATTGGCACATGATCACACGGGATGGGACAAGTAGGCACCCAAGTCATAGAACGATTGCATATCGAGGCTGGAGACCGAGGATCTGCTGTCGTCTTCGGCGGGTATTGCCAAGCGTGCTCGTGGCAAAGACTGGCGCAAGTTGAGGTCGGTGTCACTTCTGGACGCGATGCTGCTGCCCCTGCTGCGAGATGACTGCGACGCTCTTTCTCTGTATTGCTCGTATGCCTCTAAGTCGTATCGTGGATCGCTGCTGCTAGAGCTCGTTCGGCTGGTGTTCATCTTCTGGACGCGCCTTTCCTGCGCTTGCAAATATGGATTTGCGACGATACGCAAGAAGTTCTTTGCGCATGTCACAGAAACGAAGGCGCAGCCCTAATTTGCGAAGCGTCCAGAACCTCTCGACTACAAAGACCGCGTCTTCGCCGAGTTCCTGCGCGAATACGACGCCGGCCGCACGCCCAACCCCGACGTGCTGTGCATTGCCGAGATCAGGTTCGAGGCCTTTCTCGTCGTTCCCGTCGAGGCGGCTGGGGCGCCTTTTGACGTGCTGCCCGGACACGCTCGAAATACTCTCAGCCTCTCAGTCCGTGCCGTAAAGCTTTTCAGGAGCGATCTCCACTGATCGCTCCCCGTCACCCACCCACACATGACCGTCCTGCACAGTCACCTGTAGCTGCATCGTGCGCCGGGCCAGCGTGGCGAGCTCCTGGCATTGCTCTGCGGGGATCAACCACACCTTCAGGTTGTTGGCGCGGGTGATCTTGGTGGCGATGCCGTTCCACCAGATCGGCGAACTGGCAGTGAAGGTGTAGACGCTGACCTGTTCCGATCGCGGGCTCGCCCGCATGAGGCGCTTGTCGTCGGGCTGGCCCACGTCGATCCAGTGCACGATCTGGCCGGTGAGGTCCTTGTGCCAAAGAGCGGGCTCGTCGGTGTCCCACAAATCCTTGGCGAGATCGAGGCCGCCTTGGTCGTCGCTGGCAGGCACGTTCAATGCGAAGGCCAGGAGGCGGATCATCATGCGCTCGTCAGTTTCCGAGGGATGCCGCGCGATTGTCACGGCGTGATCGCCATAGACATTGCGGTCCATGTCGGCGAGCTGGATGTTGGCTTTGTGAATGGTGGCTTTGAGTGCCATGAAGGTCCCGGGAAAGAGGAGGATTATGCGGGCCGGGCGACAATCGGCGCCGTTAAAGGAGTTCCCCGAATGAGCATGAAGAAGACCGATCTCGCCAAGAACCTCGCCCTCAAGATCAGCGGCCAGATGAAAGCCGCCGGCACGCCGGGCCGCTTCGGTGAGGCGGCGAGCAAGGTGGTGGATCGCAAGGAGCAACGTCGGCGCGACGCCGCTGCGGGGCTCGTGCCCTTTGCATGCAAGCTGCCATCGGACCTGGTCAAGAAGATCAATGAGCGCGCGGTCAAGCACGAAGGCGGCGTCAATGCGCTCCTGGTCGAACTGATCGGCAAGGGCTTTGGCTGAGAGGCTGAGAGTTTTTCGAGCATGCCCGCTCATCACGCCAAAAGACCCCTGCTCGTCGTTGCAAATGCTCGCCATAGCCAAGCTATGGCTGCGCTTTGTCTAGATCAGGCGCCTTTTGACGTGCTGCTCGGACACGTTCGAAATACTCTCAGCCTCTCAGCTGAGGTTCATCCGGGAGTTCGTTCGGATTGACCGCCCCGACTGCGAGCGGGAAATGTTTCACCAGCGCCCGATCGACCGCGTCAATGGAGGCGATCACGCCTTCTTCGAAACGCCCCATGCGAAACGACTCGCGCATGCTGGCGACGATCGCGTCCCATTGTTCCTGCTGCACATGCCGTGATACGCCGCGGTCGGCCACGATATCGATGCTGCGTTCGGCAAGCAGCAGGTAGATCAGCACGCCGTTGTTGCACTCGGTGTCCCAGACTCGCAGCTTGCCGAACAGGGTCACGGCGCGCTCGCGTGGCGTGGCGTCGCGCCACAGGTACGACAAGGGCAAGCCGGCCTCGATGCACACGCGGATTTCACCGCTGTGATGTCGCTCGCTGGCCTCGACGCGCTGCTGGATTCGTTCGAGCGCGCCGGCGCCAAGAGCACGCTTTGCGTCAGTCTCGTCGCGCCAACGGTGCTTCAGGATGCGATTGAGCTTGTTCATGGCGATGCGTCACCATTTTCCTGAAGCGCCGCCGCCGCCGAAGTCGCCGCCCCCACCGGAGCTGAATCCTCCGCCGCCGCCGCCTCCGCCGCTCCAGCCGCCACCACCACTGCCCCCGCCAAAGACGATCGGCACGCCGAAGCCACCGAGCCCGCCTCGTCGCGACGAGCCCACGCCGAATAATCCGACCAGCACGAGCGCGATCAGGCCCGCGGCCCCTGCGAGCAAGGCACTGGCCGTGAGCCACCAGCCCAAGCCGCCCGCTGCCGCACTCGTCGCCAACGAGCCCAGCTTGCGGCCGAAAAGGCGCGTCAGCATGGCGCCCAGCATCGGTACGCCAATGAAGAAGAACATCGCGAGTTGATCCCATCCGACACCCCGCTCCTGGTTCTTTGCCCTCGGCTCTTTGCCGGGTTCGGGCGGCGGCAAACCCTCTTTGCGGATGAGCGATGACACCTGATCGATGGCCTGGTTGAGCCCACCCGCGAAGTCGCTCGCCTGAAACGCCGGGCGCACTGCTGTGATGACGCGTCTTGCCGCGACGTCCGGAATGGCGCCTTCCAAGGCCTTGGCCACCTCGATACGCACATGCCGGTCGTTCTTCGCCACGACGATGAGCACGCCGTCGCCCACATCACGCCGCCCGATCTTCCATTGATCGGCGACGCGCTGGCCGTAGGACGCGATGTCTTCAGGTTGCGTCGTCGGCACCATGAGCACCACGACCTGCGCGCCGTTCTGCTGCTCCAGCGCCGCGAGCTTTTGTGTCAGTGCGTCGCTTTGCGCTGGCGTCAAGGTCGCGGTCTGGTCGATGACTCGGCCGCTCAAGGTCGGCACCGGCAAGACGTCTTGTGCGCAGACGCACGTGGCGAATGCCAGGCAAGCGGCCAGCCCGGGAACCCAGCGAGGCATGAGTGGCACGAAACGCCGCCTACTTCGATGCCGGCTTGTCGAAGCTCACCGGCGGTGGTGTCGAAATCTCGGCTTCGTTCGGGACTGTGAAGCTCGGTTTGACCGAATAGCCGAACATCTTTGCCGTCAGATTGGTCGGGAAGCTTCGCGCGAGGACGTTGTATTCCGCCACGGCCTTGATGTAGCGGTTGCGCGCGACGGTGATGCGGTTTTCGGTGCCTTCGAGTTGGGTCCGAAGATCCTGAAAGGCCGCGTTGGCTTTGAGGTTGGGGTATTGCTCTGCCACCACCAACAGGCGGCTCAGTGCCCCGGTCAACTCGCCTTGTGCCTTCTGGAACTTGTCGAAGGCCACGGGATTGTTGATGAGTTCTGGCGTGGCCTGGATGCTGGTGGCCTTGGCGCGCGCCTCGATGACCTTGGTCAGCGTGTCCTGTTCGAACTTGGCTTCGCCTTTCACCGTCTCGACGATGTTGGGAATCAGGTCGGCGCGGCGCTTGTACTGGTTCAGAACTTCCGACCAGCCAGCCTTGACCTGTTCGTCCAGGCGCTGGAAGTCGTTATAGCCGCATCCGCTGAGGGAGGTGAAGACGAGGAGGGCGGCGAGGAGCCAGATGCGTCGACACATGATTCGTTTTCCTTTGGTTCTTGGCGTGCGTCGTGTTATCTAAGAGTACTGCGTTTCACCAAAACGTTGACATCAAATCGTGTCTTCGCTCGCCATGAACAAAAAACCAGTTCGCTGAAAGTAATTCGATTCGGACGCGATACGCTGCGCGGCATGATCATCGATCGACGACGTCTTCTCAAGCTGGCATCTGCTGCCGCCAGCACCTTGTGGCTGCCGCGCAGCGCCTGGAGCCAGCCCAAATTCAGCGGCAACCCCTTCACGCTAGGCGTGGCGAGCGGATCGCCCACGCACGAATCGGTGGTGCTGTGGACTCGGCTGGTGTCACGCGGAGTCCTCTCTTCGAATCTCGGCACGCAACCCATCACCGTGCGATGGGAAGTGGCCGAGGACGATGTCTTCAGGCATGTCGTGAAGAGCGGACAGGCTCAGGCGCTTGCCGAACTCGGCCACTCGGTTCACGTGGAAGTGCCGGGCCTGGCTGCCGACCGTTGGTACTTCTATCGGTTCTTCGCCGGCGACGAGCGAAGCCCCATCGGGCGCACGCGGACGTTCCCCGCAGCTGACGCGAACGCCGCGCGGTTGCGGCTCGCGTACGCGTCTTGCCAACGCTTCGAGCATGGCTACTTTGGAGCCTACCGCCATATGCTTGCTGAAGACCTCGACGCAGTCGTATTCCTGGGCGACTACATCTACGAATACCCGAATGCCGCACACGCGGTGCGCGTTCCTTCCGGCGGCTGGACGATCACGCTCGACGACTATCGCAGACGCTACGAGCTTCACAAAGCAGAGGCTGACCTCCAGGAAATGCACGCGGCCTGCCCGTGGCTCGTGACCTGGGACGACCATGAAGTGCAGAACGACTATGCGGGCCTGACGCAAGGCGAGAGCGGTCCAGCGGTGAGTGATTTTCTTGCGCGTCGAACGGCGGCGTATCAGTCGTTCTACGAGCACATGCCGCTGCCGGCATCCGTGTTGACGCAGGCTCTCGCCGGTATGGCCAAAGGTGCCGAGATGCGCATCTATTCCGAGCTGCGATTCGGCAAGTTGGCCGCCCTCTATCTGCTCGATGACCGCCAGTACCGCGACGCGCAGGTTTGCACGCGCGGCGGCAAACCCGGTTCGGGCCTCGTCGACCCATCGGCATGTGCCGCCTTGTCCGACCCGAAGAGAACGCTGCTGGGCGCTGCGCAGGAAGCCTGGCTGGACAAGGTGCTTGCAGGTGCCAGCAAGGGCTGGAACATCGTCGGGCAGCAGACCTTGTTCGGGCCGAGAAGCCTCGCCACCGCCACCGCCGGCCCCACCGTGTGGAACGATGGTTGGGACGGCTACCCGGCGGCGCGCACGCGCATGCTGGGCCAGCTTCGCAAGCACGAGGTTGCGAATGCCGTTCTGCTGGGCGGCGACATGCATGAGAACTGGGTCGGGCACGTGAAGGCGGACTACGCCGATGCGAAGAGTCCATCCATTGGCGTCGAGCTGTGCGGAACGAGCATCACCTCGCGCTCCGCCGGCAGCGCCAAGACAGCGCAGCGGCTCGCGAACAATCCGCATTTCGTGTTCGCCGACTCCGAACGCAATGGTTACGGCGTCGCGGAGTTCACGCCGCGCAGGCTCACGGCAACCTTGCGTGTCGTGAGCGACGTGACGAAGAAAGCCCCGGCCATCGAGACTTTGGCGAAGTTCACGGTGGAAGCGGGAAGCGCCAGGCTCGAGCGGGCGTAGGGCTTCGCGACTCACGCGCATAGTCGGTCGTTGCGTAGCTTGCAATCAAGCCGATGAGCCATCGCTTGGCCCGCAAGGCCCCTGGGGCGAAGGCGGGGCCTGAGAGGCTGAGAGTATTTCGATCATGCCCGCTCATCACGCCAAAAGGCCCCTGCTCGTCGTTGCAAATGCTCGCCATAGCCCGGGCTATGGCTGTGCTT
>JAJKJU010000091.1 GCA_021153565.1 Rhizobacter sp. | reverse complement strand
TCTCGTGTTGGAAGGCTTCGATAACACCCCGCAAAAGGTCTCTGGCTCGGAACAGCGGCCAGCTGCGGATTGGCACATGATCACACGGGATGGGACATCTAGGCAGCCATAGCCCGGGCTATGGCGAGCATTTGCAACGACGAGCAGGGGTCTTTTGGCGTGATGAGCGGGCATGAGCGAAATACTCTCAGCCTCTCAGCCAAGGGGGTGCACACGATCACCGTCCAAAGTCGTTGAAGCTTCCCTTGCCCTTCGGTTTGTCACAAATCGCTGCCCGTTCACGAACTCTTTTGTATGCATTCCATACCAGTCTTCTCGCGTTGAGCCGAAAGGGCAGCCCCCCGCTCAAGACGGGACCACGCTGACGCAGACCTTCATCTCCTGCGCGCCGCCTCCGAGGATGACGCCTCGCAATGGAACGACGTCGGCGAAATCGGCGCCCCAGGCGAGCGTGATGTATCGATGGTCTGCCAACTGGTCGTTGGTCGGGTCGAACTCCACCCAACCGTGCCGAGGCGAGAACACAGCCACCCACGCATGCGATGCGTCCACACCCATCAGGCGCGGCTGCCCCGGCGGCGGCTCGGTGAGCAGATAGCCCGACACATATCGCGCCGGCAAGCCATGCGTGCGCAGGCATGCGAGCATCAGGTGAGCGAAGTCCTGGCACACGCCGTGGCGCTTGGCGAGCACCTCGTCGACCGATGTACTCACCGTGGTCGCACCAGGTTCGAATTCGAAATCGACATGGATGCGGTGCATCAATTCGCTGACCGCCTCCAGCCAGTCGCGCCCAGGTCGAAGCGAAGGCACGGCATAGGCTTGCGCCGCATCCGACAAAGGCACGAGCGGCGTCGGCTCACTCATGCGCGCGGGGTTCATGTCGTCGAGCGACGGACCGAGTCGCACGGCATCTCGAACAGATTCCCAGGTCTGTGCTTCAGCGGCATCGATGAGCAAGGGTCGCGGCGCCACCTCGACCGTGCAGTGCATGCGCACCCGCAAGACGCGATGCGCACCGTGCAAGCCGAAATGCGTCACCGTATTGCCGAAGCTGTCGACGGCATCGTGCTGCTCGTCGGACTGCGGGTCGATCTGCAGTGAATGCGACAACAGTTTCTGCCAGGGCAAAGACCTCGGCGTCAGTCGCGCGAGTTGCCACGATTGCGAGACCGGCGCGGTGTACGCATAGCTGGTGTCATGCTCGACGGTATAGCGCTCGGCGCTCATGTCGCCTCGACCGTCATCGGCGTTGTGTTTCAAGGTTCAGGCTACCAGCGAAAGCGCGCTGCGCGAAGTGGCGTGCGAGAAGAACTTGAGGCTCAACTCGTCTGACACTGCCAAGGCCGCTCGGTGCAGGCAGCCGAGCACATCCGCCACCATCTCGCTCTCGGGATGCAGGTCTTCGGGGCGAAGCTTGCGCAAGGCTGCGTGCGCGGGCGCGATCACGTCGCTCGCGAAGCGGCCGTGCGAGAGTTCGAGCTTGGCGATGTACTCGCTCAATCCCTTGACCTGGAACGCCACCGAGCGGGGGTTCGCCTCGTCGCGCAGCACAAGGTCGAGCACCGGCATCCACTCCGGGGCCACGAGGTAGCGCGAGCGATAGGTCACGGTCGAGTCGGCCAACTCGAGCAGCCAGTCGAGGCCATGCGTTCGGCCTTCATTCGTCGCCACTTCGAGCATGCTGCACGCGTCGGCCAAGCGTTCGATGCGGCGGCCGAGCGACAGGAATCGCCAGCCAGTGCCGCGTGTCATGCCGTCAAGCACAAAGCCCGACAGCGTCATCATCGACGTGACTGCCCTGTCCAGCCACACAAGCGCGAGCGGCAGCGACATACTGCGCTGGAACACCGGGTCGGCGATGAGCTGATTGAGCGTGCGCCAGTTGTCGGCAGACATTCGATCGCGCAAATTGAAGGCCACGCGCGACAACTGCCTGAAGCGTTCGCTCAAGGCTTCTTCCGGATGCGTCGCCGCACGCAGCAAATCGGGGCCGGGGTTGTTGGTCTGTGCTATCAGTCCGAAGCGTTTTGCGAGCACCAACGCAGGAGCCACACCTTCGGCCTCTTCCGCATTGTCGTCAAGCACTCCACCGATCGCCACGCGCAACAAGCGCGCTGCCATCTCACAGCGCTCGCCGTAGCGGCCGTACCAGAAAAGGTTTTCAGCGGATCGCGACGGCAGGTTGGCGCGCGCAGTCACGAGGTCTTCCGGCCGCACCGTGCGCGACATGAGAGAAAACGCGACGTTCACCGGCGCATCCGACAGCACCCAGGTGTCTTTCGAACGCCCGCCGCGCTGCATGGCAATGCCGCGCGTGTCGCCTTCCGCAGCAACCCGTGTCAGCCCGCCGGGCATCACGCGATAGCCGTCGGGGGTGGCAACCGCGAACACGCGCAGGCCCACATTGCGTGCGCGCAACTGCTCGGACAAATCACCCAGTCCGCGTTCGAGCACCGGCGCCTGCGAGCCGTGGACCCACTCCTGCGCGACGTAGCGCTGCGGTCTTGCCTTGACGCGCGCAGCCAACGCATGCCGTTCGCCGTCGGTGAGGTCGACACCAAACACCGCGCGCTCGCCACTCGATCGGTCCAGCGGCTTGATCAGCACCTGATCGAGGCTTTGCCATGCATCCTCGAAGGCGGCCCCCTCGCCCAGCCACCAGGTGGCGATCGATGGCAACTTGAGCGGCTCACCCAGCAGTTTCTCGCTCAGCGCCGGCAAATACCCGAGCAGGGCGCCCGATTCGAGAACCCCGGAGCCGAGTGCATTGGCGAGCATCACCGTTCCGCGACGCGCGCAGTCTGTGAGGCCGGGGACGCCGAGTGCGGAATCGGTGCGCAGCTCCAAGGGGTCGCAGTAGTCATCATCCTGGCGTCGCAAGATGGCGTGCACGCGCTTCAGGCCTTCGACGGTTTTCATCCAAACACGGCCGTCACGCACGGTAAGGTCGCTTCCCTCCACGAGCGCAAAGCCGAGGTACCGCGCGAGCAAGGCGTGCTCGAAGTAGGTTTCGTTGTACGGGCCAGGGGTGAGCAGCACGGCCAGCGGCGCGTCGTCGCCACGCGGCGCCCAATGCAAAAGCGAGACCCGCAAGGCCGCGAAGAAGGCGGCCAGGCGCTCGACGTGCAGGTCGCGGAACATCTGAGGAAACACACGCGAGATGACGAGTCGGTTTTCCAGTGCATAGCCCGCGCCGGAAGGTGCCTGGGTTCGATCGCCGACCACCCACCAGTGGCCGTTGGGCGATCTCGCGAGGTCGGCGGCGTATTGGAACAGGTGAACACCGCCCGGCGGACGGATGCCTTGAGCTTGATGCAGGAAACCGCTGTGGCCAAAGATGATGGATGGCGGGACGTCACCCGAGCGAAGCAGCTGCTGCGGACCGTACAGATCGGCCAGTACGCGGTTGAGCAGCTCGGCGCGCTGGGCAATGCCGGTCTCAATGGCTTCCCATTCGTCTGGCGGAATGAGCAGCGGCAGCGGGTCGACTTCCCACAAACGGTCAGCGCCTTGCGGATCGGCGTAGACGTTGTAAGTGATGCCGTTCTCGCGAATCTCACGCTCGGTCAGCGAGAGTGTGTCGTTCACCTCGGCACCTTCGCGCGAGGCAAGCGCGTGCAGGAAAGCCTCCCAGTGCGGCCGCGGGCGGCCCGGCACGGACAGCAGTTCGTCGTAGCGGCCTTCCAATGCGGAATATCCGGAGAGCAGTTGTCTCAGCATGGGAGATGGGGGAGGCAAGTCACGGGAGTGATTGTCGCGGGTGGGGTGTGGGGTGGCGAAGTTCGAGAAACTCGAGCAGGTGCGGGCGATGTGGAGGCCGTGGGGTTGCCTTGATGGAGATGGGTGTGATTTTTGAGAGACCCCTCACCCCAACCCTCTCCCCCCGCCGGGGGAGAGGGAGCCGCAATGCACTACTTCGAAGCGGGCCACCGCGAGCTGGCCTGTATTGCTCCCTCGCCCCTTTCAGGGAGAGCTGGCCCGTATTGCTCCCTAGCCCCTTCGGGGCGAGCTGGCCTGTATCGCTCCCTCGCCCCTTCAGGGAGAGCTGGCCCGTATTGCTCCCTCGCCCCTTCGGGGAGAGCTGGCCCGTATTGCTCCCTCGCCCCTTCGGGGAGAGGGCTGGGGTGAGGGGCCTGGGCCTCTGAGCAAACATGAACTTGTCATGCGTCAACCCCGCCCTCTTCATCGCCAAACGGGTTGTGAGGAGGGGTCGAGCAGATGCGGGCGATGGTGGAGGCCGTGGGGCTGCCTTGACGGAGATGGGTGTGATTCTTGGGAGACCCATCACCCCAACCCTCTCCCGCAAGCGGGAGAGGGGCCGAAATGCATTACTTCGAAGCGGGCCACCGCGAGCTGGCCTGTATTGCTCCCTCGCCCCTTCGGGGAGAGGGCCGGGGTGAGGGCTGCGGCCGTCGAAATACAAGGCCTCCCCTCTTCCACCGCCGTCGCCCTCACCTCTGCCCTCCAGAGGGAAGAGGGAGCAAGAGAGGGCGAGGAGGCAATCCACATCAATAGCCCTTGCGCCGCAAATCCAGCGTGAACGGAAAGTTCGGATTCCTCTCCTCCTTGCGCACCTTCATCTCCCCCGGCGTATGACCGATGCGGAAGAAGCGTGCCAGGCGCCTTGCTTCCGCCTCGAAAGCATTCACCGGGAAAGTGCTGTAGCTGCGCCCGCCCGGATGCGCCACGTGGTACTGGCAGCCACCCAGCGACCGGCTCATCCACGTGTCGACCAGGTCCACCGTCAACGGCGCATCCGGCTCGATGGTGGGATGCAACGCGGATGGCTGACTCCAGGCGCGATAGCGCACGGCCCCGATGAACTCGCCGACCTTTCCTGTCGGTTGCAGCGGCACGACACGCCCATTGCACGTGATGACGTGACGATCGCCAACCAGCCCCGTGGCCTTGACCTGCAAACGCTCCACCGACGAATCAACGAAGCGAACCGTGCCGCCGGGTGCACCCTCCTCGCCCATCACGTTCCAGGGCTCGAGCGCCAGACGCAACTCCACGTCAACCCCACGTGCGTCGAATTGACCGATGAGGGGGAAGCGGAAGTTGAGATGCGGCGCGAACCATTCGGCATCGATCGCATAGCCGAAGTCCCTGAGTTCGCTGATCACATCGAGCAAGTCGTCCCACACGAAATGCGGCAGCATGAAGCGGTCGTGAAGTTCGGTGCCCCAGCGCTTCAAACGCTCGGGCCGCAACGGTTGCTGCCAGAAGCGCGATACCAGCGCACGCATCAGCAACTGCTGCGTGAGGCTCATGCGTGCATGCGGCGGCATCTCGAAGGCGCGCATCTCCAAGAGGCCCAAGCGCCCGGTCGCACCGTCCGGCGAATACAGCTTGTCGATGCAGAACTCGGCGCGGTGAGTGTTGCCCGTCACGTCGATCAGCAGGTTGCGCATGAGCCTGTCGATGAGCCATGGAGGGCACGCATCTTTCTGCTCCGACGTGATCCGTTGCAACTCGGCAAAGGCAATCTCGATCTCGTAGACCGAATCATTGCGCGCCTCGTCCACCCGCGGCGCCTGGCTCGTGGGGCCGATGAAGAGGCCTGAAAACAGATAGCTCAGCGACGGATGGTTGTGCCAGTAACCCACCATGCTCGTGAGCAACTCCGGCCGCCGCAGGAAGGGCGAGTCGGCCACCGTCGCTCCACCCAGGACAAAGTGGTTGCCGCCGCCGGTGCCGGCGTGCCGGCCGTCGAGCATGAACTTCTCTGTCGACAGGCGTGTCTCGTGGGCGGCTTGGTAGAGGTGCGTGGTCTGATCGACGAGCTCATTCCAACTGTGGGCGGGGTGGATGTTGACCTCGATCACGCCCGGGTCCGGCGTCACACGAAGTGTTGCGAGACGCGGGTCTTTGGGTGGCTCGTATCCTTCGAGGATGACCGGAAGGTTCATCTCGACGGCCGTGTCCTCAATGGCGGCGACCACTTCCAGATAGTCTTCGAGCGCGGAGGCGGGCGGCATGAAGAGATAGAGCCTGCCATCACGCGGCTCGGCGCACAGAGCCGTGCGGGTGATCCATTCACCCGACTGGAATGGAGCCGGTTTGCGCTGCTGCTCATCGCTGGCTTGGCGACCATTGCCGGTGCCCAGGAACGCTCCTTCCCGGCCTTCCTGTGCACCTGCGGGCAACCACCTCGACTCATCGCCTCCAACGGCATGGCGCAAGCGCCGATATGGTGGCAGCGGCGCGAAGGACTGCGTTTGATCGGGTGGATGAACCCACGGAAAATCCGCAGCGTCCACCCACGGCTGCGAATCCAGCGGTAACCGGTACCCCATTGCCGAATCGCCAGGGATCAGGTAGCAGCGCTCGGCGCGCAAGAACCACGGCCCTGACTGCCACCTCGGCAAAGCGTTGCGATTCGGATTGCGCAGCATTGGCAGCACGTGGCCAACGACTTTGTCGAGCCCCTGCGAGAAGACCTTTCTGAGGCGGTCGCGCTCCATCGGATCGGAAAGTCGCGAATCAAAAGGGTCGACGTTGGTGGGCAGATTGCGCTCGCGCCAGAGGTAGTACCAGGTGTCCTCATAAGCGGGGAAGACATGCTTGGCATCGATGTCGAGCCGCTTCGCCACGCCGTTCAGAAACTCCTGCGCGCGCTCCGGCGTCACACGAAAGTCCTGTCGCTCGCTTGCGAACAGTTCCGGGTGCATCCACAGCGGCTCGCGGTCTTTGCGCCAGAACAGGTTGAGCGACCAGCGTGGCAGTTGTTCGCCTGGGTACCACTTGCCCTGGCCGTAGTGCAGCAGCCCGCCGTCGCCGTACTTGGCGCGCAGCTTGTCCATCAGATCCGCACTCAAGGCGCGCTTGGTGGGGCCCAAGGCATCGGTATTCCATTCCGCGCCGTCGCGGTCGTCGACCGACACGAAGGTGGGCTCTCCCCCCTGCGTGAGCCTCACGTCGTTGCGCCTGAGGTCCGCGTCCACGCGCTCTCCCAGCACCTCGATGTCCATCCACTGCTCTTCGGTGTAGGGCAGCGTCACACGCGGCGCTTCCCACACGCGAGAGACCTTCATGTGGTGCTCGAAGGTGGTCTCGCATTCTTCGAGCGCACCGGTCACTGGTGCGGCGGACGAAGGCTCAGGCGAGCAAGCAAGCGGGATGTGCCCTTCGCCCGCGAGCAGGCCCGAGGTCGGATCGAATCCGATCCACCCCGCGCCCGGCAAGAACACCTCGCACCAGGCATGGAGATCAGTGAAATCCACCTCCGTGCCGCTCGGCCCGTCGAGCGCCTTCACATCGCTCTTGAGCTGGATGAGATAGCCCGACACGAAACGTGCCGCCAACCCCAGGTGCCGCAGCAATTGAACAAGCAGCCAAGCTGAATCGCGGCACGATCCGCTCGCGTTCACGAGCGTCTCTTCCGGCGTCTGCACACCGGGCTCCATGCGGATGAGATAGGCAATGTCCTTTTGCAGACGCTGGTTCAGCTCGACCAGGAAGTTTGTCGTCTGCTTCGTTTCGAGCGGGATGCTGTCGAGGTACTTCTTGAAGGCAGGCGTGAGCGGCGCCTTCACCATGTAGGGCGCGAGCTCGTGCTTGAGATCGGGCTCGTAGTCGAAGGGAAAATTGTCAGCCGAGGGCTCGAGAAAGAAGTCAAAGGGGTTCAATACCGACATCTCGGCGACGAGGTCGATCTCGATTCGAAAGTTCGAGGTCTTGTTCGGAAAGACCAGCCGCGCGAGATAGTTCGACTGCGGGTCTTGCTGCCAGTTGATGAAATGCTCGCCGGGCTCGACGCGCATCGAATAGCTCAGCACCCGCGTGCGCGCATGCGGCGCAGGTCGCAGCCGCACGACCTGCGGGCCGAGGCTGATCGGCCTGTCGTAGCGGTAGTGGGTCACGTGATTCAGCGCGACATGAATGGACATGGGCTCTTCCCTTTGTTTGTTGTCGTGGCGCGATTGTTAAATGCGGCAGAACTCGAGAGAGTGTCGCCGACCAACTCAGAGGCTGAGAGTATTTCGAGCGTGTCCGAGCAGCACGTCAAAAGGCGCCTGATCTAGGCGCAAAGCGCAGCCATAGGGGGCTGTTCATCTCAGAGGCTGAGAGCTTTTCGAGCGTGTCCGAGCAGCGCGTCAAAAGGCACCTGATTTAGGCGCAAAGCACAGCCATAGCCCAGGCTATGGCGAGCATTTGCAACGACGAACAGGGGTCTTCTGGCGTGATGAGCGGGCATGATCGAAATACTCTCAGCCTCTCAGGCTTCGACGGGCAAGAGGAAGTCACGGCTGATGCCCAGCCCGAGCGTACCCACGCGTTCCAGGAACTGCGTCAAGTAGGCGTGCAAACCCGTCGCGAGAATCTCATCGATGCGGCCATATTGCAGGTCGGCGCGCAAGCGGCCCGCTCGTCGCAGCGTCTCGCTCGACTGCTCGTTCGCGACCATGCTCAGGTTGGTCACCACCTCGTTCATGCAAGCCGCCAGCGAGCGCGGCATGTCGGGCCGCAGGATGAGCAACTCCGCCACCTTCCCGGGCTGAATGACGTTGCGGTAAGCCTTGCGATAGACCTCGAAGCCTGAAACCGATCTCAGAATCGCCGACCAGTGATAGAAGTCGAACTCGATTTCGCGACCGTTCGCGTTGGCTGCGGCGGGGCCGAAGAACTCGCTTTCGACGGCATGAAACTTCACGTCGAGCAAGCGCGCCGTGTTGTCTGCGCGTTCGAGGAAACTGCCAATGCGAAGGAAGTGAAATGCCTCGTCCTGCAGCATCGTTCCCACCGTCACGCCGCGCGACAGATGCGATCGGAACTTCACCCACTCAAAGGCCGCGCCGGGGTCGCGCTGGAAGGCGTCGGTGGCGACCATGCGCTGGAATTCGAGCCAGGTCTGGTTCTGCGTTTCCCACACCTCGGTGGTGAGCGTGCCCCGAACGGCGCGGGCGTTCTCTCGCGCAGCCATCAGGCAACAGCGGATGCTCGACGGATTATTGGCGTCACTCACCATGTAGTCCATGACGGCCCGGGCGTTCACACCGCCGTAGCGCTTGCCGTAGTCGCCCGTCAGTTCCGAAATCGACAGCAGGCCCTTCCAGCCCTTCTCCGCAGCGTCGGCGGATTGCGGCATCAAGGACGTCTGATAGTTGACGTCGAGCATGCGCGCAGTGTTTTCAGCGCGCTCCATGTAGCGCGCCATCCAGAACAAGTGATCAGCGGTTCTTGAGAGCATCCGTGTCTCCGTAGGATGTCCAAACGTAGGATTTGGCCCGGAATAAGTTCCCGTTTTGGGGGCGCTGGGCGGGATGCGATGCAAGGCGCTCCGCGGGCGCGCTGCGGCGTTGCTCCTCACTTGTGATCATGCCTCCAGCACCCAGGTGTCTTTCGTCCCGCCGCCCTGCGACGAATTGACGACCAGCGAACCTTCCTTCAACGCAACCCGCGTCAAGCCTCCCGGCACCATTTGGACCGTCTTGCCCGACAGCACAAAGGGCCGCAGATCGATGTGCCGCGGCGCAACGCCACTGTCGACGAAGGTCGGGCAGGTCGACAGGCTCAACGTGGGCTGTGCGATGTAGCCCGACGGATTTGCTTCCAGCGCCTTGCGGAAGTCGGCGATCTCGTCCTTGGTCGACGCCGGTCCTACGAGCATGCCGTAACCGCCTGCGCCGTGCACTTCCTTCACGACAAGCTCGCCCAGATGATCGAGTACGTAGTGCAGGTCGCTCGCTTCGCGGCAAAGGTAGGTCGGCACGTTCTTGAGGATCGGCCGCTCGCCCAGATAGAACTCGATCATCTTCGGCACGTACGGATAGATCGACTTGTCGTCCGCCACGCCCGTGCCGATGGCGTTCGACAAGGTCACGTTGCCGGCGCGGTACACGCCCAGCAGTCCAGCGCAACCCAGCGTCGAATCGGCCCTGAACGCGAGCGGATCGAGGAAGTCGTCGTCGAGCCGCCGGTAGATCACGTCGACCCGCTTCGGCCCTTGCGTCGTGCGCATGTAGACAAAGTTGTCGCGGACGAAGAGGTCCTGCCCTTCGACCAGTTCAATGCCCATCTGCTGCGCCAGAAACGCATGTTCGAAATAGGCGCTGTTGTACATGCCGGGCGTGAGCAGCACGACCGTCGGATCGTTCACCGATGCCGGCGCCACCGCACGCAGGGTCTCCAGCAAAAGGTCCGGATAGTGCGCGACCGGCGCAACGCGGTTCTCACTGAAGAGATCGGGGAAGAGCCGCATCATCATCTTGCGGTTCTCGAGCATGTAGCTCACGCCGCTGGGCACGCGCAAGTTGTCTTCGAGCACGTAGTAGGTACCGCTGCCGTCGGGGTTGGCAGCCCGCACGATGTCGATGCCCGCGATGTGCGAATACACGCCACCAGGCACGTCCACGCCCATCATCTCGGGCCGGAACTGCGCGTTCTTGAAGATCTGATCGGCAGGCACGATGTCGGCGCGGATGATTTCCTGCTCGTGATAGACATCGTGGATGAAGCGGTTGAGAGCGGTGACACGCTGGCGAAGCCCGCGCTCCATCTCGCCCCACTCGTCGGCCGGGATGACCCGCGGGATGAGGTCGAAGGGAATCAGCCGCTCGGTGCCCGAACGGTCTTCGTCCTTCGCACCGTACACCGCGAATGTGATGCCAACGCGCCGAAAGATCATCTCGGCTTCTTCGCGCCTGGAGCGCATCACGTCCTGCGGTTGCAGCGACAACCAGCGCTGATAGCTGCGGTAATGCTCGCGCACCGTGTCATTGGTGACTTGCATCTCGTCGAAGCTGGGTCTCATCTGCATTTCTCCTCTGAGAGGCTGAGAGTATTTCGATCATGCCCGCTCATCACGCCAAAAAACCCCTGCTCGTCGTTGCAAATGCTCGCCATAGTGCAGAGAGTCTTTAGCCTGGCGGACGCGGCACCCGGGATCTGCGCTGACGGCACGGCGTGACCGCCG
>JAJKJU010000090.1 GCA_021153565.1 Rhizobacter sp. | reverse complement strand
TTTCGAGGAATTGATTTCGGCTCGCGTGCGCGGCGTCGTTCGGGCTTGCGGATGGACTCGACTCACTGGCTTTTCTCGTGTTGGAAGGCTTCGATAACACCACGCAAAAGGTCTCTGGCTCGGAACAGCGGCCAGCTGCGGATTGGCACATGATCACACGGGATGGGACACCTAGATGTTTCGTCGCCGGGTTGGTAATTGGCTGGTTTTTCCCAAGTGTCGTCCGCGCAGGATTGCTCAGCTCGTGCCGCGTGATGTTGGGACCTCCTGAAGGCGGTCGGGGTGGCAGGGAATCATTCAAAAAGCTCGCGGTAAGCGCCGTAGGCTCGCTGAGCATCTCGATCAACCCGGCACACGTGCTTGGTTCATTCAGAAAGCTCGCGGTGTGCGCGGTAGGCCTTTCCTGTTGCATCAGCTCGGCAAGCGAGTGGCGCGGAGAAAGAGATGCCGCCGGACTCTCGCCAGTCGTCGGAGGCGACTTGTGGGAAAGGACCAGGAGACCCGACAGCGTAGAACCGATGCCGTGCAATGAACTGGGGCTGCGCGACGTCCGGACGGTGTTTTCCGCAGTGCGTGGGATCGACGATGGTCCACTGCAAAGAATCTTTTTGAAACTCATGATGGGACTCAATCCTTACGTAATGGCAAAGCGATCCACGCACTCTGGCCCATCAACGAAAGTTTTGGGTAACGTCGCGAACCCAAGCGCGAATTCGCGAAGTCGTTGCGCATTGATGAGAATTGAACCCGCCGCCGGCCCAAGTGCCACGTCCCAATACGGCGGGCTCGAAGAGACTTAGCGCAGGCTCAGCGCCCAAGGCTATCGCCACCGTTGCAGCGTGCGGCGTGCACGGCCCAAGCTCGCGCGCAACTCGTCGGATGGAGCACTGACTACCTCGCAGCCGTGCTCGGCCTGACTTGTTTCGGGCGCCGCTGGTGGCGAGAGGTCTTCGTGCGAACTCCATTCCTGGGAGATCGAGCGGGCGCGCTTCATGCCGTCTAACCATCATCAAGCTCGATCATCGGCCCCTCGAAATGATTGCTCACACTCACAGGCGATTCGGAGACATTTGTTGGCCACCGAATCTGCGGCCACTTGAACGAAAAATGTTGACACCGCCCGGGATTTGGAGATGGTGCGCACGCTGAACGTTGTCAGATCGAATTCAGCGACGGTTTACATAATACACAGCGTGTGGTGGTTGCCCCGAGAGAGTAGGGGCGGAATGCAGGCGAAATCCGCCTGCATGCACACACTCAAATGGACCCGAGACGGTCGGGTCGAATAGCTCGCAAGCATCATCGGTAAGCACCCCGCGGTAACAACCGCGAAGGAGGTGCAATGCCGATCAATCGAATTTTTCCCGGCGCCGATGGCGCCGTTTGGGTGACCCCAGTAGCCGGAGGTCGCCCATGATCACTTACGCAGTGGTCTCCACGAAGGGGGGTGTGGGCAAGACGACCCTCACCGCCAACTTCGCCGCCATCTTGGCCGACTTGGGCCTGCGAGTACTGATGGTCGATGCCGACCTCCAGCCTTCACTTTCCCGGTACTACGAGTACAGCTTGCGCGCTCCCAAGGGGCTGTCTCACATGATCATGAGCGGTGCGGTCTCCGACGACTGCATCTCTAAGCTATCGCTGCGTCCAGCACACTGCACGGTGCCTCGGCTACCAAGCGGCACGCCGCAGGGACAGCTGGACATCATCGCATCCGACGGTCCGGATGGAACTTTGCAGCAATGGCTCGGCGCCCGTATCGATCGCGGCGCTCGCATCAAAACGCCGCTGCACAACCCGTGGGTGGCGGACCGCTACGACATCGTCTTGATCGACACCCAAGGGGCCGTTGGCCACTTGCAAGACGCTGCCGTGCTGGCGGCCGATATCCTGATCTCGCCGGTCTGTCCGGACATCTTGTCCGCGCGCGAGTTCACCTCGGGCACGCTGGAGCTGCTCGAGCGACTTGAACCGAGCGCCAATGTGGGGCTCGCTGTTCCGCCGATGAAGGCAGTCATCTATCGCACTGAAAACACGGTTGACAGCCGCGCTCTTTCGTCGGTCATCCGCGAACAGTTTGTCCAGTTGCGTGGTCGCGTCTCGGTCTTGGAAACACAAGTTCCCAGCGCCGTGGCCTACAAGAAGGCCGCCACCAATCAGATTCCCGTTCACTGGATGGATCCGGTACGCGCGGGAGACACCATGCATCGCTTGTGCTGGGAGCTCGCGCCCATGCTCCAAGGCGTGCGCACTTCCGACGTCGAACAGACCTCACCGGCAGAGCCGGCGGTCGAAGCTGCGGAGTGATGGGTATGACCGCCAAGACACCGGAATCGCTCACCGCCACCGGTCGCGCCGCTCAGTTGGGCATTCCTCCGGTTGACGCCAAGCCAAGTCAGAAGATCAACGTTCACGAGATGCGGGCGCGCGTTGCCCGCGAGGCGCTTGGCGTTCCCAGGCCCGCTACAGCCTCGAACGATCTTCAACAGGATGACGAATTCGATGGCTCGCAAATGGTGCTGCCGAGCGATGAAATCCGCGCCTACGAACACAATCCTCGTACGACCGAGAACCCCAAGTACGCCGCCATCAAGGAGAGCATTCGCGCCCAAGGAGTGACCAACCAGCTTACTGTCACTCGACGCCCGGGCCAGAAGCACTACGTCCCGTTCTCTGGCGGCAACACACGGCTGCAGATCGTCCACGAATTGCAGGACGAGACCGCAGAAGCTCGCTGGAAAACGATGTCGGTAACGTTCCGCAAGTGGCCCGGCGAAGCCGCTGTCATTGCGGCCCACTTGGCCGAAAACGAACAGCGGGGCGACACCTCCTTCTGGGAGAAGGCCCAAGGTCTTGCCAGCCTGAAAGATGAGCTGGAAAAGGAATCCAGCAAGGTGCTGACGGCTCCGGAACTGGCCAAGGAGGCCAAGCGGCTCGGCATGGACTTCGGCTTGTCCACCGTGCAAAACCTGCTCTTTGTCGTCGACTATCTTCAGCCCGTCGGCCCTTGGCTCCGCGCCGACATGGTCAAGACGACGCTCAAGCCTGCCATCACCAGCTTGGCGGCCCTATGCGACCAGCTCGGAACGGGTTGGGTGGCGTTCCGCAAGGTCCTCGCGAATTGTCTGGATCTGACCAGCGACGTTCTTCGCGTCCAGGCCCAGGAATCCTCGCCCGGCGAGGTGTCTCTCGATGGTGAGGAACTGGTTCGATCGTTCAACACGGCCATTGCGGCACTGCTCAATGTGCCGGAGAAGCAACTGCCATTGATGCTCTCTGCGCGAGCGAACAATCCGCGACTGAGCGCGACCGAATTGCGCAAAGTCGGAAGCTCCTTGCCGACATTTGCTGGCTCAGTCAGTGGCGGATCTGCTTCCAACAGCGAAAGTGACGCTGGCGGCGCGGCTGCATTGGAAGCCAACGAACAACCGCCCGCCACCACGCCGGCCCGTCCCGTGTCATCGGCGCCCCAAGGTCAACAACTCCCGCTATCGCCCGCGATGCTTGCGCCCGTCGCGCATAGTGCCGGAACGGGCGCCGACGAGGGTGTCGTCGAGCGTCCCATGGTCGATCCTACGGACCCGCGGAATGCTCATGGGACGATTCAATCGATCCTGCTGGACATCACGCGGATCGCGGAACTGGGCGACGTGGTGGCGATCTGCGAATCGATGCCGCTCGGCTACTACGTCGAGTTGCCCGAAGCCGGCATTGAAGCCATCGATGGTGAAGCGCCGGCCAATGTGAAACTGCGCAAGGCGGCTTGGCACGTCCTGGCAGCGCTTTCCGGTCAGTTCGATCGGCGCCTCAGTCCACGTCTTCCCAACGACTCGGTATGGAAGGCTGCGGCGCAGTCGTCGTCTGGCTTCGCAGCCCAATACGAGCTACTGGTGATGGGCGTCGCCCACCCGGCGCCGTTCATGGCCGTCGCTGACGTGCACGATTTCTTCTGGCACCCGCAACTGGGCGAGTTGTTCCTGCAGCTGTGGTCGTGGGCGCTGCACTGGCGCAAGGCGGAGCCGCAGCGCTTCTTCGACCAGCTCGAACCGGTTTTCGCTTGAGGTCGGCCCCATGTTCGAGAACACCGGTCCCACGCTCAACCGCTCGTTCCTGCTCCGCCTCGTCGAGCGCATGCTTGAGCGAGATCCGCATTTTCTCGACGCGTTGCGTCGGCTGCTGGCGCGTGATGTCGTCAATGGGGCGAAGGTGGAGCAACTCGTCATCACGGTGAGCTTCGACAGCGCCGCCGTGATGGCGGCGTTTGGCCGCCTAGACGACATCACACACTGAGGTCTACCGCATGTTCGCCATTACCTGCCCCACCCTCAAGCGCTTGATCCTGGAGCACTTGGTCGAGCGCATGGAAGAAGGACCGGATGCCCTGGATGAACTACTGCGCACCGGCGTGGATCCGCTGCTGCTCGACATGCTTCGTCAGCGCCCGGCGCGAGATTTCGTCAACGCGGCGAAGGTGGAGCAACTCGTCATCACGGCGAACTTCGACGGCCGAGCTGTGATCGCATCTTTTGGCCGACTCGACGCCATCAAGCGCGACAACGAGATGCGCGAGTATTTCGTCATCAACGGAGCTCCGCCGGAGTTGCTCTCACAGCTGTTCAAGCTTTCGGTGGACGAAATCCGCACCCTGCGCAGCGTGCTTTTTAAGGGCACGCAATCTGGCAGGCCGAAATTCCCGCCGGTGGCGCTGCGTGAGCGTATCCATAACGACTGGGCTCGGCTTGCCAAGGAGCAGCCGGCGGCCCAAGTACGCGAGCGGCTGTACCAACTTCACCTCCTGCACGACGCTTGGACCATCCAGTCGCTTTGGTGCACTTTGAATGAGTTCGAAGAGAACCCCTCGGTGCGTCGCCGTTCGGCGCGCTGATTTTCACCAACCGGAGCCCACGATGCCTGTATTGCAACTCCCCGCCGCGCCAACCAACCGGCAGCAGCGCCGTGCGAAGGCACGCCGCGGGCCTGTACTCATGCAACGAACAGCGTCGCCACGCATCGGTGCGAGCACGCCGCCAGTCTTACCGGCCACGCAGCTCACGCCCGAGCAGGCGGTTTTGCTTGACCTGTATGGCCAGACTCCCGTGGCATTTCACCGGGTCTTCGTCGACCTGACTGCCAGCGTGACGGCGGCACTTTGGCTCAGCCATGCAGTCGCGTTGGTGCAGCAGCGAACCGGCCAGGAAGGGGCATTCCTGCTTTCGCAGGAAGATTGCCATCAGGCCACTGGCTTGTCGCGTCGAGAGCAGGAAAGCGCCCGCGCCCGACTGCGCGAGATCGGGTTTCTCACCGAGCAGCGCCGAGGACGCCTGGTTGAACATCGCATCGACATGGAACTGCTAGCGCAGCGCCTGTTGAGTCACAGCGCCGGAGCTTGGTCCTTGTCTGCGCGAAACGTGGCTACCGGAAGCGGCGCTTGATGCCACGTCCGAAACCTCTCTCGTATCTGTCGGCGCCGCCTGCCACGGCGCCTGAAAGCGCGAGCCCGGCCCCGCCCGCAGCACCGCCAGGACGCGAGCACAGCGAGGTTCACGCTCGACTGGTGCAGCGCGGCTACGTCCAGTATTACCAGGTCCTCGCCGACCGGGTGGGCGGCTTCAAGCCCGCCTTGATGCTTGGGCATGCCCTGTACTGGACCCGCAATTGGCTACAGGAACACCCTGAACGTGGCGGCTGGTTCTGGAAGACCGCGAACGATTGGGCGGATGCAACCGGGTTGAGCTCCCGTGAGCAGGAGAGCGCCCGTGCCGAGCTGCGCAATATCGGTGTCTGGCAAGAAAACCTCACTGGCTCGCCCGCCAGGCTGTACTTCCGCATCGATCTTGCCGCGCTGGCTGCGACGCTCGGAATCGCCGGGTTGGGCACCGACGATCCGCCGCATTGGGAGAGCGTCGCCAAGGTGCTCGGCGCGCCCGTCATGTACTTCAAGGCGCTCGCCGATTTGGCTGGCGGCGTATCGGCCGGCCTGGTGCTCTCCCACCTCATCGGACTGCAGCGCTCGGCGGCACTCCATCGTCACCTCGATCTGCAAGGCTTCTTCCCCGCTCCGGTGGAAGATGCCCGCATTGCGCTGGGCCTTGGCACCAAGGTCCAGCGCAATGCGCGCGATGCGCTTAAACGAGCAGGTTTCGTTCAGGAGGCTTGGAGTCAGGAGCAACGGCCAAAGTTGCTGGCGCGCCTGAATCTGCAGGCCATTCTGGCGTGCTTGTCCGGCCAAGTTATGCCGCAGCGGCGCGGTCGCAAAGCCAAAGCCACCAGTCACGCCATCGAGGCCGCACCGCTGCAGCACTCACTCCTTCCAAACCGGGCTCAGATCGTCGGACAGGACGGCAACGTCACCCGCGTCGTGCGTCTGCTCGACACGGGATCCAACGCTCCTGGATTGCCCGTCCGTCGGCTGTTGGCGCAACAAGCAAGCAGCGACTCGGCACTGCACGACGATGGCGGAAACCGCCATTCAAGGGTTGCCCTTTTGTCGAAACAACAAGCACTTAGCGACGCCAAGGGTTGCCCTTTTGTCGAAACTAGAGTTGCCCTTTTGTCGAAACTCTATATACAAAACAACATTACAAATACAACTACAGCGCGTGCGCGCGATGGAAGCCTTGACGAGTTTGCAGGGCTGAGTAGTTGTAGGACGTTGGATCTTCCCTTCGAGCAAGACAAACTCGCTCAGGAATCGACAGCACAGGCGATCCCTGCCCCCCAATCGGCGCAGGCGGCTGGGGCACCTCGAATCGTCGCCGAGTTGATTCTGCCGGATAAGCTGGATGCCTCACTGCACGATGGAGCATTGCGCCTCGTGGCCGTTGCGGAGCCCGATCTTCAGCAGCGCTTGCTGGACGAACTGGCTGGGAATCTCGGCAGTCCGCGCAAGACGATTCACAACCCGCTGGCTTGGTTAAAGGGGTTGGTCGATCGATCGCTTGAGGGCAACGTCGTCTTCACCTTGGCTGCCTCTGTGGCGGCAGCCCGCCAGTCCCGGCAGGCTGCCCAAGCACGGCTGGCCACGGCGATGAATACGGGTCCTGTCATCCAGGCCAGCAGTGAGGCGTCGCAAGTGCCGAAGCCCAACGAAGCAGCAAGTGCTTTCCGAGTTCGATACCAGCAGCAGCGTCGCGACATTCTTGGTCGGCAAGTTGGACTGTCAACGGACCCAATGGAGCAGTCTGGCCCCTTGCAACCGGCGAACTCTGTGAAGGAATTCGAGACAGTCTCCCTGCGGAATATGGCGGAAGAAGCCGGAAGCAGCGGTGTCGCGAATACGAACATCGCATTCGACGCCCACCGTGTAGCAAATCCGAACAATGCATACACGGGATGTGCTGTCGCAGATTCGAACAGCGAGGATGCATGACAAGCCCTGAATTTTTCGCCGCCTTGATGCACCGCCTGCGTGACTACGACGAGGGTGTTTTGCTCACCTACTTGGTGGCCCAAGGTGCGACGGAAGTACCCGTGCGTTCTTCGGTCACCAAGCTGGGAGACAACCAGCTCGGTGGCCTGATGTCCCGAGATCGGGTCCATCGCGCCTCTGCGCGCTTGGTAAAGCGCGGACTGCTGTGTACGCGGGTGCACCCAAAGACTTGGACTGAGTACACCGTCCCGACAAAGGCCCTCGTCGAGCTCCTCGCTGAACCGCTACCGGACGTCGAGTCCATTCCCGGTGTCTCAGATCGCCCAATTCCTTTCCTGGTCCGGCTGCAAGCAGAGTCCATCGTGGACGCTGCCAAGGCTGGTGCATCACTCCCACCTTCATCGGAGAACGTCAAATGACGGCTATCACAAAGCCTTCCCGCCGCAAGCCTGCCGCTGAGCCAGAAAATGCGGACACGCCCACCGTGGCGTCGCTTACGAGTTCCCTGCAATCGATTGGAGTGCCCGGGCCGCTGGCCATGGGTGGCGTGTCGATCGACTTCATTCGAGAGGCAGCATCGCCATTTCTTGATGGCTACAGCATCACCGGGGAGCGCACGGCGCTGGCCGAACTGCTGGCCGCCGATGAGCCAGATGAAAGCGACCCGCTGTATCCGCGTCTGTTGCTGCTCGATGAGCGCGAGCGCGAGTTGCGCGACATGGAGACGCGCTGGAAGTCGCGCAATGGCGCCGACGAGGTCGTGAAGATCGACGAGGCGCGCTCGATGCGCCAACTCGGCTCGCTCGTGACCGAGGGCGAGGACTCGATGACCCTCCATACCAAGGAGGGCTATCGGCTGTTCGTCGGGCGTGCCAAGGATCCGCAAGGGGCCTACCCCGCCATCGTGGGCGGCAAGCGCATCGCGTCGGCATTGCGTTCGCTGTGGATGCTGACGAGCCTGGACAACCCGTACGCGGATTGGGCGCTGGTGCATCACGAACACACCCTGAGCTTGATGAAGGATCTCATCGAAAAGGAGATCAAGAAGGGCAAGGAAGAGTTGGAGTCAATGCGAGCCCGCGGGCTGTCGTATGGCCTGCTCGTGTCCGCTGAGCCAAAGAGCTTGGAGCTTGGCTTCAAGTCCCCGTACGGCTACGCCATTGCTGAGCTGATGGTCAGCTACGACTATTTCATCCGCCTGGTGAAAACGCTCGGCCGGAAGAACCTCATCTCGGATGACCAGGAGCGCATACGGATCCGCGAAGTTACCCGCGTGATTCGCCGCCACTTCGGCGAGACGGCGCGCTTCGAGCGTTGGCTCATGCGTCCCGAGCTTCGGGAGCTGGCGCGTGCGGACTTCATGCCGGGTGTTGTCGCAGAAGGGGCCAAGCGGGTGACGGCTGCAGCAGGAATCTTTGGACCCATACCCGCTGACATCTTTTCCGGCCGTATGGCGCCGCGCCATTCGCGCCGTCGCCTGCAGCTCACGGAGCAGGACAAGAAGATGCTGCTGCAAGTGAGCGCAGAGCTGGCCAAGGCTGAGGCAGCCGGTATAGCCGAATCTGCGGCTTCCGCTGAGGCCGTCGAAGCTGAAGCAGCTCAGCTGGTCTAGCCGAGTGCTGGGGCAAGTGGTCAAAGGGTTGATGCAAAAGGGCGAGTGATGAAAGGGCGTCGTGTGACCGCGATTCAGTCGGATAGCGATGTTGACATTCAGGCGCGCCCCGTCGCGTCTGAAGCTATGGACGGGCGTCAACACGGTGTTGACCCAAAGCGCTTTACGGGTAAGGGCGCAGCACGCCAGGAGCGCGACGCGCAGGACGAAGTTGACAAGGTCCATGCCGAGATGGTCGATTTGATCAAGCTGACGCACTCGATACCCGGCCGGCTGGTGCAGCTGTGCCTCCATCATCGTACGAAGACTACGCAGAAGTCCCTGCGCTGGCGCGATGCGGTGAGCGGCGGTCACCTGCCCTGGGATGGCATGGAGTTGCGATTCGCCGCCTGCGGTGCGCACGTCGCGAAGTGGTATCGCGAAGTCGACCATCTGGCTCGACAGCTCAACGAGCGCGAGAAGTCCGCCCGCTACGTACTCAAGGCGACGAAGCGCCTGAGCGCGACTGCCAAGCAGCAACCTGTGGAAGGGCGCCGCTGATGCCGACAGCAACCGGCCCCAATGTGTTGACAGGCAATATGCCCGAGTTTGAAGGCTTCTTGCCGGTGCGTACCGCCACGATGCTTTTGCAGATCAACGACTTGTTGATGCCATACGTCTTGCGGAGCATTGCTTTCGGCAACGTCGGCGTTGCACTCCAGTACAACGCTGAGATCTCTTTGGAGATGGTGCAGTGAGTTCAGTGTTGAACGCCACGTCCGGCCTGATCGAATCGAGCGGCACCTTTGCAGCCGATGGCAAGGCCCGGCACCTCGCAGCCAGCGACTCAACTTCGAACGTATCCGCACTGTCGCGCCTGAGCGAGTCGGCCAAGGCCGTGCGCGTTCCGATGACACCGGCGGCCTTCAAGACGGCCGCCTACGTCAAGGGCTGGACGCTGCGCGCGCTTGCAGATCGTTGGGGCATCACGCCCGCTTGGATGACGCGCTTGGCCGGCAATGTGAACCGAGCGGCGAATTTCGACGACGCTGTGCGCGGACTGCCGCGTGTTGGACCTCCGCTGCCGCTGCCGAGGGCGTGGCACGTCAACGAGACCGATGCAAAACGGCCGCTGGGCCCTGGGTTCCGGTACCACGGCTACTTGGTGATTGGCGCCATGGTGGCGGCATCGAAGGACATCGGTTCGATGGCCGAGGAGGGGATGCACGGAATCGTGGTGCATCTGTCCTTCGATCGATCGCAGGAGGTGTACCGCGTGGTTTTCGAGACTGGAGAGATCGAAGGATTCACACCCGACCTGGTCGACGAGTACCTGGTCGGCGTCGGACTGGAACGTAACGAACTGAAGCAGTACCGCTACGTCGATGACCAAGGGGTCAGGCAGGACTTTGCGCGAGGACGTTTCGTCTTTTGATGCAGAGCCATCTTCGAGTGACATGCGCGCTGGGCCCCGGCGCGCGTGCTGATGCAAGCCGGGGCGGTTCGAAAGGAGGAACAAGGACGACAGACAACGCTGTTGATGCAACCCAAGGACTTTTCACAAAAGGACAACCATGAATCATCTTCACTTCACCGGTCGGCTTGCCAAGGCGCCGACCTTGACCGGAAACGGTGACAAGGCCTATGCCAAGTTCACATTGATCCGCAACGAGTACGCCGGCAAAGACCAGGAAGGCGACCAGCTCGAAAAGCAAGTCAGCATCCAGTTCACCGCTTTTCGCCGCAAGGCCGAAGCAATCGCTGAGTATTGCCGCAAGGGCGACCAGCTCTCAATCTTGGCTCGGATCGAAAACAACAACTACCAGAAGGATGGTGTAGACCACTTCGACTTCAGCTTCGTAGTTGACGAGTTCGAGTTCGGCGCGCCCGGTGCCGAGAAGCGTTCCGAGCTCGCGAGCCGGCGACACGCCGACGCGCAAGTCTGACGCCACCGCGTTGAGGGTCCAGATGATTCCGCCCGTCAGTCACCCCAGCGCACACGAGCTGAAGGAGATCCACGCCATCGCGATCGAGGCCGCACACGACGCGCTCTTCGTTGGATGGTCCACGAGCAATTTCCATGGCTACCAGATTCACGCCCACAGCTGGTGCGAAGCAGACGGCACGCGATTGCGTGTCATCGTGTTCGATCGCGACGCCTCTCGAGCGCTCGCCGTCGAGCAACTGCACGCCCCTCTGTGGCTGAGTTGTGATCGTGGCTCTGAATCACAAGCCGGCACTCCGGATTGGGGCAGCGTGTCGATCGACGATTTGCGCACGTCTGATGTCATGGAGCTTCGCATATTCGGTGAACTCATCGTGCAGGAAAGGTGCTCATGACGCCTTCCACGCCTGAGGTCATCGTCGTCGCACCCGGATTTTTTGAGCGGGTCGGCGAAGTGATTTGCCGCATCGCGGCGTCGCGCAGTGAGCCGGAGACTGTGCATTTGCTGGGAGAGGCCAAGAAGCACCTTGGCGCCGACGCCGCAGTTTTCTGCAGCTTCTTGCGTGACGAGACTGCTCAGCTGCGATTCATGCTCGCTTGCGACCCTGGCTGGATTCACGAATACGAGCGCATAGTTTGCGCGAGCCATGATCCATGGATCATGCACGCCAGCGAGTCGTCTGAGGCGGTGTGCGGGTCGCACCTGAACATCCAATCGCATGCCCAACTGGAAGCGCTCTCGCTTGCCAGGCGCTTCGGGTTCGAGTCCACGCTGATCGTGCCCGCGCCATCCAGCGGCGGAGCCGCGCGGCTTGGCTTGCTCGTGCTCGGGTCTCGGCGCGAGGGCTTCTTCGAGTCGGAGCGCTACACGGCTCTCAAGGTCATGGCGCGCCCGCTTGCCATGGAACTGCACGGTTGGTGGGTTGCGCAGAGCAGGCGCGAACTCGTCATGCGCGCCAAACTGACCGACATCGATCTCGAGTTGCTTCGCCACCTTCATCGAGGACTGAGCAGCAAGCAGATCGCGAACGATCTGCGCAAGTCCACCAACGCCGTCGATCTTCTTGTCAGCCGGCTCACCGCCAAGCTTGGTGTTTCCAGACGAGGTGCCGCCGCGACTCTGGCCGCCGCCTACGGTCTCATCTAAGGGAGATATTCAATGAATGTTGGTCGCGGAAGTTCCACGATGCCAAATGCTGACTTCAATCACTTGTTGGGCAAGGCAAGAGACGGCAAGCTCGGAGGCAAAGATGCTTGGTCGGTGCAGTCGAGGGGCGAGAAGGTCGCGGTCGCTCTGGTGCTTGATCGCGCCGACTGGCTGCAGGACATGGGTTACACGCTTCCCGAGGCCATCGACCGCACGGGGCGGGAGTGGATCCTCCTTGTACCCCTGGTCGCGCGCGCGGCTGGCCGCAGGAGACTGTGGCAATGAACACGCCAAATAGCGAGCTGCAGGCACTTCGCATCCCCCCGCACTCCATTGAGGCTGAGCAGAGCGCTCTGGGCGGGCTACTGCTTGACAACGGCGCCTGGGATCTCGCGGCCGACGTGCTTAGCGACAACGATTTCTACCGGTTCGAGCACCGACATATTTACGCCGCGATCGGCACGTTGATTAACGCGGACAAGCCGGCTGATGTCATCACAGTGTTCGAGCAGCTGCAGGCGCTCGGACGTGCCGGAGATTGCGGTGGGCTGCCGTATCTCAATTCACTCGCGCAGAGCGTGCCGAGCGCAGCAAACATCCGCCGCTATGCCGAGATCGTGCGCGAGCGTTCGGTGTTGCGCAAACTCGTATCCGCCGGCGACCTCATAGCTACGGGCGCGTTCAACACGCAGGGCAAACCTGCTTCGCAAGTCATCGACGAGGCCGAGAGCCTCATCTTTCGCATCGGTGAAGAGGGTTCGAAATCGAAGCAAGAAGTTCAGAGCATCGATCACTTGGTCGTCAAGTTCATCGATCGGGTCAGTGTGCTGGCCGAGAGTGACGAGGACGTCACCGGGGTGCGGACAGGTTTCTATGACCTGGACCAGATGACCACAGGTCTTCAGCCGGGTGATCTCATTGTTCTCGCGGCGAGGCCGAGCATGGGCAAGACGGCGCTAGCCTTGAACATTGCTGAAAATGTTGCCGTCGACGGTGGCCTGCCCGTAATGGTCTTCTCTATGGAAATGAGCTCGGACCAGCTCACCCAGCGACTGATCGGATCACTCGGCCGTATCGACCAGCAGCACCTGCGGACCGGCAAGTTGGCCGACGACGAGTGGGGGCGGCTTTCTGAAGCCGTTGAGAAACTTGGCCGAGTGCAGATCTTCATCGACGAGAGTCCCGCGTTGACACCGAGCGAGGTGAGGGCGCGGGCGCGGCGCCAGGCGCGCAAGTGCGGTCGGCTTGGCCTCGTCGTTGTCGACTACCTGCAGCTCATGAGCGGCACCTCAGGGGCATCCGAGGAGAACCGAGCGACCGAACTGGGCGAGATTTCGCGCGGACTGAAGGCGCTGGCGAAGGAACTGCAATGTCCGGTAATCGCGTTGTCTCAACTCAATCGTGGCGTCGAAGGGCGCAATGACAAGCGGCCGATGATGAGCGATCTTCGCGAATCCGGCGCCATCGAGCAGGACGCTGACGTGATCATGTTTATCTACCGCGATGACTATTACAACAAGGAGAGTTCCGAGCCAGGCGTGGCGGAAATCATCCTGAGCAAACAGCGCAACGGCCCGACCGGGACAGTCAAACTGACATTCCTCAAGCCAATGACGCGCTTCGAAAATTTCGACCCAATGCATTGCTGACCGTACGCCGCGTTGTGCATGTCGTCAAGAGTAGTAAAGCTGCGTCTAGCCACCAATGGAGGCCCCCCGGCTCTGCCGGGGAGGCAGCTGAAGTTTGCGAGTACCGCAGCGGCCGTTTTGCACGAGCGCGCAGCGCCGACCGATGGCAAGGAGTCAGCCGCTTTGAGCGGCTCCAGTATCGAAAGCCCGGGCTTTGCCGGGGGATGGTTACCAAGAAGTGAATATGACGTCATTCGGGGCAATCGAACCGTCGACCAGTCGACCGAGGGGGAGGGCGCCGCCATCGGCACAAGAGCCTGGCTTATGTCCTGAGGCCCCATAGCTGGAGTCGACCGTGAGGTACCTCGGCATCGAGATCGATGACGCCCTCGAGATCTCCGAGCAGACCGAGATCTGAGGGCTGTTTACGGGCCGCCCCCGGCCATCGCGCTGGGGTGGCCGCCTCAACCGTCGATGAGCTCGCGCGCGCCGGCGGATGCGCCGTTTGATTTCCGCCAGACCAGCGTGAAGTTGTTTGCCGGCATCGGTACGGCCTCCTGCAGCGCAAAGCCTTCATTGCCCGCGACTTCCGCCACCTTGTCGATGTCGCGCACGCCCCAGAGCGGATTCCTTGCGCGCAGGCTCGCGTCGAACGATTCATTGCTCTGCGACGTATGCGCGCCGCCGCGCATGTACGGGCCGTAGGTCACAAGCACGCCACCGGCGGGCAGGATCCTGGCGGCGCCTGCCATCAACGCGCGCGTGGCCTCCCACGGGGAGATGTGGATCACGTTGATGCACACGACCGCGTCAGCCGCGGATACGGGCCAGGGACGCTTCGTGACATCGATGGCGAAGGGCGGCTTTACGTTCGACAGATTGCCTGCGGACGCCCACGCCTCGATGGAAGCATGGCGCTCCACGTCCATCTCGCTGGGCTGGAAGGTCAGGGCGGGCAAAGCCTTGGCGAAGTGCGCCACGTGCTTCCCGGTGCCGCTGCCGATCTCGAGCACGAGGCCGCGTGGCGGCAATACGCGCGCGAGCACCTCGAGGATCGGCTGCTTATTGAGCTCGGGGGCGGGGCGGTCTCGCGTGCGTCCATGCAGCGATGGTAGGCGAATGCACGGTCTCAAGTCGCGCGCGGCGCCTTAATCGCTCGGTCTGCTGCCTGCCGATGTGTACCCTCCGCTGCGGGGACTTCCTTCAGGTGCCTATGCGCGGGCCCGGCCGCAGCTCTGCGGCAACGGGATCAGCAAAGCGGATGTCTCTTCAGTGCTGACTCGCGCCGATCACGATCGTGAGGCGCTGTCACTTGATTTCGATTGATGGCGAATGACAGCTATTTGCCAGCAGACGATGCCGAACGGCAGATCTGCGGTGCATGCCGCGGAATTTCGGATGAGTGCTGCTGATGTTCGCGCTGATTCGATCCCGATGGCAACTGTGTGCAGCGTTAGCCGACCTTTGACTCCGCCTCACGTATGACAGCTTTTAGGCGGATAGCTGCAGCTGCGCACCGGCTCGGGCTAGTGATCGGGAAGCAGCGCTTGAGCGCCCTGCCACAACGCAAAGTTCGATGAACTTAAGCGGTGGCCTTGTCCGGCGCGAGCCGCACGACATTGGCCGAGGGTTCGACGGGGGTGCTGTTCAACAAGGTCTGCAACAGCCGGGGTTGTACGTGCATCTCGCGAGCAACCGCGGCCTCAGGCACGCCGAAATGCTCCCTCATGACTTTCAGGCTCTCCAGGACCACTTCAGGTTCCTCATTCGGAATCACGTGATCCTCCGTCTCGCGCAAGGCTTCGCCGTGCCTGTTCAGGCCGACATAGCCCGCCCGGGCCTGATCCTCGGTGAACAGTCCAAGCTGGCGAGCCCGGAAGATGATCGCGGCCTTGGAGACGCCCCAGCGAAGCTTAAGCTCCGATAGGCCTGCCCAGTTCAAGCGAGTGCCTCGAAGGGCGAGACGACACTCAGTGGCAAACGTACTGCGTGGCAGCAGCAGCGCGCTCGCGAAACGGTTGGCCTGCGTCTCAGTGAGGCGATCGCCCGTCAGGACGCCGATGTGCAGCGAGAAATGACCTAGCTCATGGGCGATGCCGAAGCGCTCGCGACAGGCCGAGCGGCCGTCGCCATTCAAGGCGATTAGAGGACGTTTGGTGGCAAATGAGATCGCATCGATTTCTGGCGCCAGCCCGCGCACACGCATGACGACGGCACCTGCGTTTTCGGCGATCCGCGTAACGCTGCTCAGCGGTCCCATCCCCAGGCCCAACAGCGACCGGAAGATCTCGGCAGCACGCTCGATGGCCTCAGTCGCCTCCGCGTCGGCCTCCTTCACTTGGTACGACGGCAGCTCGACATGTTCGTCGAGCACGCCGATCAGGCGCTTGAGCATCTCCCCACGGGCGCGGGCAACCTGGCGCAATGCAACCTTGGTCGTGAGCTGCCTGCGGAAATGGCATTGCTCGTCCGCGATGGGGTGGGTATCGATGCAATGGAAGAAGTCGGGCAGCACCTGCAGCTCCTGAGCCAGACTGGCTTGGAGTTGTGCCGAGGCGGCTTCCGCCCCGGTTTCGATGCGGCTCAGAAACTGTTTGGAGACGCCGACCTTGTCGCCCAGGTCCGTGAGCGACAAGTCGTGGAACAAACGGGCCAGTCGCAGATTGCTCCCAATGAACCCGGTGCTCATCGAAGGGCTTCTGCAGCCGCGTCGCCTTCGTCGCGGCGCTTGGGCGCGATCTGCGGCTTGCCCACCGGCACCGTTGGCGCCAAGGGCTGCTCGCCTTCCACCCGCAGCACGCGCACAGCATCGGAAACCCAGCGGCATGCGACCTCGCCGCTGGGCGTGAAGCCCAGGAACTCGACGCGCGGCTCAGCGGCCCCGTCCTGGCCGCGATCGATGATGAAGCAGAACCGGCCAGGCTCCCCCCGGCTGGCGAACTCGAGGAAATCCGTTTGGTAGCGGTTCGCCGTCAACACCGCATCCTTGGATGGGTTGGCCGGGTCGTCGTTGCTGAACCGGCACGGCACGCCGCCGATTGTGAAGACGACGTCGTTGTTGCCGTTGGGCAGGCCGAGCCAGGAATGCTTGCCGGACGCAGCTTCGGCCACGATGCGGCTGCGCTGCCGGCCAAAGGTCGTGCAACCCCGCGTGTAGCCGTTGTCGGTCGAGCGAGACAGGTCATCCTCGGTCGCGTAGAACTCGTCCAGCAGCCACGATGCCACCTCATGGAGGCGGTTAGAAGAGAGTGCGGGATTGAAGGCAACGGGCAGTGGCAAAGTCATTTGTGCAAATCCAATAAATCGTCAACTGAATTTTGGTGCGAATTTTCTCGTTCGTCAACCTCCCTCCTGCGGTCAAGCTCGTGCAGAAGCAAAATGTCAGAAACGGCAATAGAATTCTGACAAAAGAGCCTAACCCATGAGCACGCTCCCCCGTTCCATCCTGTCGCACGCCGAGTCCCAGCCCGAGGGCGGCGTGGTGTCGCCCAAGGAGTTTCTGCACCTTGGGAGCCGAGCTGCGGTTGATCAGGCGTTCTCGAGACTTGCCAAGGAGGGCAAGTTGCTTCGGGTGGCGCGGGGCACCTACGTCACGCCGGTTTCGAGTAGGTTCGGCACGCGCGCGCCAGCTCCTGAAAAAGTCCTGCAGTCTCTGGCCGCCCAAAGCGGTGAGGTGGTCACGCCGCACGGCGCCAACGCGGCCAACGCGCTGGGCCTGACACAGCAGGTGCCGATTCGCGAGGTCTATCTGACCTCGGGACGCAGCCGCAAGCTGAAGCTGGGCCGCTACGAGGTGACGGTCAAGCATGCTCCCCGCTGGATGCTGGCGCTGGGGGCCGGCCAGGCCGGCGCAGCCGTGCGGGCGCTAGCCTGGATGGGGCCGTCGCATGTGCGCGAGTCGCTCAGCGCCTTGCGGCGAACGCTGCCGCTCACGGAATGGCAGGCGCTGACGTCGGGCCGTGCCGGCCTGCCCTCATGGATGGCCAGGGCGATCGGCGAAGAAGCGATTCGTGGCTGAGTCCTACGTCTCACTCAGCGACGCGGACCGGGCCGAAGTCCTCGAACTGGGCCGGGAGCGGATCGGCCGCCCGGCCCATCTGCTGGAGAAGGACGTCTGGGTCGTCTGGACGCTTGGCACGCTGTTCGAGTCGCCGGTCGGCGCTGACCTGACGTTCAAGGGCGGAACGTCGCTCTCCAAGGCGTACAGGATCATCGACAGGTTCTCGGAAGACCTCGACCTGACCTACGACATCCGCAAGCTGATCGCCGACCTGACGAGGGGCGAGGAATTCTTGCCGACCAGCCGCAGCCAAGCAAGCAAGTGGACGAAAGCCGTGCGCGACCGACTTCCGGAGTGGATCGCTGGCACGGTGCAACCAGTGATTCAGGAAGCACTCGACCAGGCGAAGCTGGGTGCGAAACTGGAAATCTCAGGCGCAGACAAGGACAAGTTGCTGCTTCACTACCCCGCAGTCAAACAAGGGACCGGATATGTCGCTCCGGTCGTCACATTGGAGTTTGGCGGCCGGGCGACAGGCGAACCGCACGCGGCCATGCCGGTGACGTGCGACATCGACGGCCAAGTCGACGGCGTAACGTTCCCGATCGCATCCCCCGTGGTGATGAGCGTTGCCCGGACCTTCTGGGAGAAGGCAACCGCCACTCACGTCTATTGCGCCCAAGGCCGAATCCGCGGCGAGCGCTATGCGAGGCACTGGCACGACCTGGCAGCCATCATGCGAAGCTCCCACTTTGAGGCAGCCGTCAAAGACCGCGACGTCGGGCGCGCGGTAGCTGAGCACAAGTCGTATTTCTTCAGCGAGAAGGATGCCGCCGGCAATACGGTCGACTACTTCGCCGCCGTCGCGGGCACCCTGCATGTGGTGCCCGAGGGAGCCGCACGCGAGGCCCTGGCTGCGGACTACGCCAGCATGCTCGAAGACCAAGTCATGGTGGGGGATGCCCTGCCCTTCGAAGACCTCATGCAGGCCTGCGCGGAAGTTGCAGCCAGAGCCAACGGAGCTGCGAGGCCTTGAGCGGCCGGCCATGTCGAAGGCCGCCGGCCGCCTCGGCGCTTGGTGCGTGAACCGCATGCTGTCAGGCTTCCTCTTGTAGAGACCGTTGAGTCGTTGCGCGGGCCAGCCGGACGACGTTCAGTGAATCCGCCTTTGATCTGCGGCCCGCCCTGCTGACCGCGGCGACATCGCCGTTGTCGGCCGCGATGTGTCCTCTTCCAGGATCGACCATGACCAAGCCTGCCGTTGAATTCGACATCTCCGACAACGAGCTCCACCTCATCTACCGCCCGCGCGACGACACCAGTTGGGTTCGCGAAAGGTTCGGACGCGGCGATGAGCTGCTGGTGAAAGGCACGTTCCACCTCACGTCGCAGGACCTCGTCGAGGACGCTGCCGAAGGATCTACCAATTCCGCCGCCGATGACGATGACATCGTCGTGGTAGACGACGATCGATTGGTGTTTGCCATCGCGACGGCAGAAGGCGAGTACTTTCGGTTCAAGCCCCAGGTCCTTGGCTTTGAGACACCGGTCCTGTTGCATCGGGACGCACGCCCCGACTGGAAATGGTTCAGCGCCGAACGCAAGGTGTCCATCCTCGGCATCGTCCAAAGCCTTGATCTTGAGCGCATCGTCATCGGCGGCCCGGATCCGGACGCCATCCCGATCCCCGAATACGAGCGGCTGCTGAACCAGTTCCCAACGCCGCACGAACTGCGACGCTATGTCCAGGCGCGCGTCGGCACTGTGGTTCGCCAGTACACCGAACCAGTGATCGACGCCGAAGCGCTGCTCAATGTCTATGTCGAAAAGCGCACTTCGGCGACCGCACCAAACCTGGAGGCCCCCTTTCGCCAGTTCGACATCGCAAAATACGCCTTCGCTCTGGACCGGCTGCAGGCCATGCTGGCCAATGAGACAGGGCCTTCGGAGGCACAGTGCAATTGGAGATCGTGGAGATCATCCTGCTGCTGAATCCCAGGTACATCAAGGCCTTCACCGAGGTCAGGCTTTGGGACGCCGACGCCTCCACCTGGCGGCGCATCGACATCTTATTGGTCGATGCATCCGGCAACGTCGATGTCATCGAGATCAAGAAGCCGATGGGGAAGCCCATCATGCTGCCGGCACGTTACCGCGACCACCACCTGCCAATGCGCGACCTGGTCGGTGCCATGGGTCATGGTTACTCATTACCTGAGGCATCTGAACCGGTGGGGGCCGGCTGGCGAGGACTACATGACCCAGTTGTTGAGAACCGACCTACCAGCGGGCTTTAACATCCGGATCATCAACCCCTCGGGCATTGTGATCATGGGGCGTAGCAACACGCTGTCCGAGGCGCAGCGCCGCGAGTTCGAAGTACTACGCCGCGATTCCAAGGGTGTCGCGGACATCATCACCTACGACGACCTGCTGGCGCGGCTTCAAGCGGTGCTCGATCAACTGCGCAGCGGACCGGCCCTCAGCGTGGCACCAGCGTCTCTGCCGGCCGAATAGCTCGGCTTCGACACAGCGGTCCCGCCCGAACAGGCAAGATGCAAGACCATGCGGCTAGCTTCTTGGGAACCGGCGACTCAGGTATCTCACGAGCACACCGCTCAGCCCGACAACGAGCTCGGCCTCATTCGAATGCTGGCAGATTGCCCTCCACAAGATGCCTGCCGTAGTTGGTGTAGGACCAAGCCATCCCCGCGCTGAGGCCCAGGTCCACAGGAGGAATATGGAGCGCACTTCGCAAAGGATCATGCTGGGCTTCTTCGGCGGCGGGTAGCAGTAACACGCGCTGACCGCGCCTGGTCAGAGCTTCCTGATGTTCAACGGCTGCGACATCTACGGGTAGTGACTGGCCGTGCAAGCATGCCTGCGGCAGAGAGGCAGGCATCTCTCTGCAGTAAGCTGGCTACCGTGTGCTGTTGGCCGAAGGAGGCCCCTCGACTGAGGTTTACCTCCCGGTGAGCGTTCGCGCTGGAAGCGGTCACTCATGCGCGCAGAATCAAAGGTCTGCAATCAGTCTACAGCTGTCATTCGCGGGTGGTAACCGACGGCCCAGCGACCAGCGCGGCTGAACGACGGCATCAGCACGCGGCGAACTGTCGCTGCCGACCCATGGGAGCCGGCGGCGCCTTTCTCAGCGAACGACCGGTCCACCTTGGAACTTGACCTCCGCCGACGCTGCCAAGAAGGTGGCGTGACAGCGGTCGTTCGCGCATGGCGACGGACTATCGCGACAATTTCGGCACCGACCGGTTGCATCCGATGGTGACGAACTGGCGCTGCCGACCCAATGCGGGTACTCGCTGGTAGCGAATGCTGACCTCCGTGGTCGCGGCCTGCGATCGTCACGGCTCAATCTTCGACCGTCCGCTCAGTGGAATGTGGAATCGGATTAGCCCGGCCAACAGATCCATACGTGCGCGGGAGCGAGGTCATTCAGGGGCTGCCAGGCCACCCCGGCAAGTTCGAGCGTTGATCAGAAGTCCGCGGCGTATCCCAAGGCGGTGGAGAAAGTGCAGGCGCTACCGGAGGTCAAGGCCTTGTTGGCGCCTGCAGTTCTTCCTCGCATGCTTCCTCTGTACCGTACCGCCTCACAAACTCGCCCAGCGACATCTCCTTCAGTCTTTTCCAATTCAGGTATGAGCCTGGAGCGGCCTGAGATCGGCGACGCGAAGCGAGTCGATCTGTTGTAGACGAGGGCAGTGTATTGGGGCCCGGGAT
>JAJKJU010000089.1 GCA_021153565.1 Rhizobacter sp. | reverse complement strand
GTATTTCGATCATGCCCGCTCATCACGCCAAAAGACCCCTGCTCGTCGTTGCAAATGCTCGCCATAGCCAAGCTATGGCTGCGCTTTGCGCCTAGATCAGGCACCTTTTGACGTGATGAGCGGGCATGATCGAAATACTCTCAGCCTCTCACTTGTGTGGCTCGCCACACGGCGCTCGGAGCGCCTTGCATCGCATCCCGCCCAGCGCCCCCAAAACGGGAACTTGTTCCGGGCCAAATCCTTTGGGAATTGCGGACAAGCAAAGGTCCGCGCACCCCGCCGTCGAAGGCGCCGGCAAGTTACAAATCGAGCGTCAAATTTCCAGGTTCTTCAAATACTCCCGGAATCCCTTGCCCAATTCCGGATGCTGCAATGCGAGCTCCACATTGGCCTGCAAGAAACCTTCCTTGCTGCCGCAGTCATACCGCTTGCCTTCGTAGCGGTATGCAAAGACTTTCTCTCGTCGCAGCAGCCCCCCAATACCGTCCGTGAGCTGAATCTCGCCCCCCACGCCGCGCGGCTGGTTCGAGATCTCGTGGAACACGCCCGGCGTGAGGATGTAGCGACCAGCCACGCCCAGCCGAGACGGTGCCGCTTCGGGAGCGGGCTTCTCGACGATGCGGCTCACATCCATCAACTTCTCGTTCACGTGCGTGCCGGCGACGATGCCGTAGCGCCGTGTGTGTTCGGCCGGCACTTCCTGCACTGCAAGAATGGACGCACGCCATTCGTCGAACTGCTCCACCATTTGCTTGAGAACCGGAGGTTCCCCCACCATCAGGTCGTCAGCCAGCAAAACAGCGAACGGGTTGTTGCCCACCAAGCGCTGTGCGCATAACACGGCGTGACCGAGGCCCAAGGCTTGTGCCTGGCGCACATAGATGCATTCCATGTCGTCGGGCTTGACGCTTCGAACGACGTCGAGAAGCTCTTGTTTACCCGCTTGTTCGAGGGCTACCTCGAGTTCGAAAGTCATGTCAAAGTGGTCTTCGATGGGGCGCTTGTGTCGGCCCGTGACGAAGATCATTTCCCGCACGCCAGCTGCGTAAGCCTCTTCGACGGCATATTGAATCAAGGGCTTGTCAACAACAGGCAGCATCTCCTTCGGCTGGGCTTTCGTGGCAGGAAGGAAGCGCGTGCCAAGACCGGCCACCGGAAAGATCGCTTTGTTGACAAACATTTTTTTCAATCTCCTGGGAATGACTCTGCCGTGCAATTCTGGCATGAGCAAATGACCCTCAACTGGTGCCATTCGTAAGCATGGACTTGCTGATCGTCGAGCCGCTGGAGGGCGAAGTCACGCAGTGGCTGAGTGCCCGCCATTCGGTGCAATACGCACCGGAATTGGCACGCGACCAGCGTGAGTTCTGCAAGGCGCTTTACAACGTGCGCGCGTTGATCATTCCGCCGTCGGTTTCCCTTGATCGGAAGGCCTTGTACTACGCGCCCTTGCTGCGAGTGGTGGGCCGTGTGAGCGCGGGCATCGAGAACATTGATCTCGATGCCTGCACGCGCGCGCGAGTCGAAGTGGTGCGCAGCGTCACCGCAACGGCGAAAGCGGAAGCCGAATTCATGATCGGCGCGTTGCTGTCTCTTCTACGCCGCGTCCCGGTCGTTGGGGCCGACGGTTTGCAGGTGGGGCGCGAACTCGGGGCCTGTACCGTGGGCATGATCGGGATGGTGCCGTCGGCGCGCTCAATGGCGCAGTTGCTCGCACCCTTCGGATCGAAGGTCGTCGGGGTACGACCCTTCGCTGCATGCTTCGGACCCAGTCTGGGACCGCTGGCGCGTCACGCCGGTGGGTCTGCGTGAACTGCTCGAAACCTGCGATGCAGTGTGCATGCTGCTCCACTATTTCACCCGGTACCACGGCCTGCTGGGCGAGCGGTTCCTGCCGCATTGCAAACCCGATCAGGTCATTGTCAGCATTGCGAATTCGAACCTGTTCGATGAGCATGCACTGGCGCACGCGCTGAACAGCGGCCGCGTGGCCGCGGCCTGGCTCGACAGCGTCGAGCCGGGCGTGCTCGACGAGGGCCGGCCGCTTGCCGGAATGCCATCGCTTCAGGTCACACCGCGCGTGGCGAGCACCACACGCGAATCGCGGTTGCGCAGCGCCTGGGCGGTGGTCAAGCGCATCGATGAACTCTTGAGCCTCACGCCCGCGGCGCAGTCGGATTTCCAGCAGACGACGCCAGGCGTTGTACTTGATCAAGAAGCCGGGACCGTGTCGCCGTGAACTCGACGACGCGCTGCTTTTCCTGATCCACCACCGCCGCAGGAGCCCGGGCCACGAAGGATTCGTTGGAGAGCTTGGCGTTGGCCTTGGCGATTTCGCTTTCGAGGCGCGCCGCTTCCTTGGTCAGGCGTTCAATTTCAGCAGGAACGTCAACCTCGACGTGCAAGGCCAGGCGCACGTCACCTGCCACCGCGACAGGCGATTGCCCCGCCGCCGTCACGAACCCCCCCTCGTCTTTGAAGAGCGTCACGTCAGATGCCTTGGCCAGCGTCTTCAAGAGCGGTGCAGCGACTTCGAGGAACGTCGAATCTCCGATTGCGTACAGCGGCACGCGTTCGCTCGGCGACAGATTCATCTCGCCGCGCAGGCTTCGCGTGGCATTGAGCAGGGCCTTCAGTCGTTCCATCCACGCGTCGGCGTGCGAATCGATCTTCTCGAGCTGAGCCTTCGGGTAGGCAGCCGCCACGATACCGAATCGGTCGTCCCCGGGCTTGCGTCCTGCCACCGGTGCCACGCGTTCCCATAACTCCGCCGTGATGAAGGGGGCGACGGGGTGCAGCAGCCGCAGCGTTGCTTCGAGAACGCGGATCAGCGTGCGCCGGGTCGCGCGTTGCTGCGCTTCGTTGCCGGTCTGGATCTGCACCTTCGCGATCTCGATGTACCAGTCGCAGTATTCGTCCCAGATGAACTGGTAGATCGCGTTCGACACATTGTCGAGTCGATACTCAGCAAAGCCTTTCTCGACCGCGGCCTCCACGCGCTGCAGCTCGCTCGAGACCCATCGGTCGGCGGGCGAGAAGCTCATGTAGCCATGGAACGGCCCGCCCGGTGCGCATTCTTCCTTCGAGTGCTCCTTCAGTCCGCAGTCATGCCCCTCGCAATTCGCAAGCACGAACTTGGTGGCGTTCCAGAGTTTGTTGCAAAAGTTGCGATAGCCCTCGCAGCGCTTGGTGTCGAAGTTGATGTCTCGACCGAGGCTCGCATAGCTCGCCATCGTGAGACGCAAGGCGTCCGCGCCGAAGGCCGGGATGCCTTCAGGAAACTCCTTTTCCACCCGCTTGGCCACCTTGGGTGCGGTCTCCGGCTTGCGCAAGCCGGTGGTCGACTTGCGGATCAGCTCCGGCAGCGGCACACCCTGGATCAGGTCCACCGGATCGAGCACGTTGCCTTCGCTCTTGCTCATCTTCTGCCCATGCGAATCGCGCACAAGGCCATGGATGTAGACGTCGCGGAATGGCACCTTGCCGGTGAAGTGCACCGACATCATGATCATCCGGGCGACCCAGAAGAAGATGATGTCGAAGCCGGTCACCAGTACGGTCGACGGCAGGAAGAGATCGAGCTCCCGGGTCTCTTCGGGCCAACCCAGCGTGGAGAACGGCACGAGCGCCGACGAGTACCACGTGTCGAGCACGTCTTCGTCGCGTGTGAGCTGCGGGCCGGCGGCGCGGCAGCTGTCGAGCAGGCGAAGCTGCGCATCGTCATTCGCGGCGCGTGCTGCGGCAATGCGGTTGTCGAGTTCGAGCCGCCATTTTTGCGCAGCCTCGTCCTCATCGCGACCCACGTAGACATTGCCTTCCTGGTCGTACCAGGCCGGAATCTGATGTCCCCACCACAACTGGCGCGAGATGCACCAGTCCTGGATGTTCTTCATCCATTGGTTGTAGGTGTTGACCCATTGCTCAGGCACGAATCGCACGCGGCCGTCCTGCACCACCTCGATGGCCTTCTCCGCGATCGAGCGGCCGTCGCGGCCTGGCTTGCTCATCGCGACAAACCACTGGTCGGTGAGCATTGGCTCGACCACCTGGCCGGTACGTGCGCAACGCGGCACCATCAATTTGTGCTTCTTTGCTTCGACGAGGAAGCCTTGTGCTTCGAGGTCGGCGACGACCTTCTTGCGTGCGACGAAGCGGTCGAGCCCGCGATAAGCCTCAGGCGCGTTCTCGTTGATCTTCGCGTCGAGCGTGAGCACGCCAATCACCGGCAGCCCGTGGCGGATGCCCACGGCGTTGTCGTTCGGATCATGTGCAGGCGTGACCTTCACCACGCCGGTACCGAATGCGCGATCGACGTAGTCGTCGGCAATGACAGGAATCATGCGATTGCATAAAGGCAGCATCACCTTCCTGCCGACGAGCGCTGTGTAGCGCTCGTCTTCCGGATGCACCATCACCGCGGTGTCTCCGAGCATGGTTTCTGGCCGCGTCGTCGCCACCACCACTTCGCCCGACCCATCGGCCAGCGGATAGCGGATGTGCCACAGGAAGCCATCTTCTTCCTCGCTCTCCACCTCGAGGTCGGACACCGCGGACTTGAGCACAGGGTCCCAGTTCACCATGCGCTTGCCGCGGTAGATGAGGCCTTCCTCGTAGAGCTTCACGAAGGTATCGGTGACCACCGTCGAGAGCTTGTCATTGAGGGTGAAGTACTCATGCCCCCAGCTCACGCTGTCGCCCAGGCGGCGCATCTGCTGAGTGATGGTGTTGCCGCTTTTCTCCTTCCACTCCCATACCTTGGCGACGAAGTTCTTGCGACCGAGGTCGTGGCGCGAAATGCCCTGTTCCTGCAGCTGCCGTTCGACAACGATTTGCGTTGCGATGCCCGCGTGGTCAGTGCCCGGCAGCCACAGCGTGTTGAAGCCTTTCATGCGGTGGTAGCGCGTCAACGAGTCCATGATGGTCTGGTTGAACGCATGCCCCATGTGCAGCGTGCCTGTGATGTTGGGCGGTGGAAGCTGGATCGAGAACGAAGGCTTCTTCTCGTCGAGCGTGGGCTCGTAGAGGCCACTCTTCTCCCACAACGGCGCCCAGTGGGCTTCGATGGCAGCGGGCTCGAATGACTTGGCTAGTTCGCTCATGAAAATCAGGCCATTCGCGGGCATATGCCCGCGAAAGACAGTTGGCTTCGGGAAGCCGTCGATTGTAGGCGTGCAGGCATACCTAGAATCGACGCCGTCTCTCACTCGGCAGGCCTGCGCGGCGCACACGGACATGACGGCATTGGCAGGTGGTTTCAGGCTCGCGGCCTTGGTCATTGCGGCGATGTGCGCAGGATGCGGCGGCGGAGGCGCTACAAGCCCGCAGTCAACAAGTGCCAGCTCCGGTTGCGACGTGACGTCACAAAACGCCTGGCTTCGCTCCTACATGAGCGACTGGTACTTCTGGGCCGGCGCATCGCCCAACCCCGATCCGTCGGGGTACCTCGACGTGCCGGGCTACTTTGACGCCCTGCGCTTCACCGGCAACGGCGTCGTGCCGGCGGACCGCTGGAGCTATATCGAAGACAGCGTGGCCTACAACCAGTTCTTCGGCGACGGCAAGTCGATGGGGTTCGGATTGTGGTTCAACACGAGTGCCGACGGACAGTTGCTCAAGATCGGATACATCGAACCGCAGTCGCCCGGCGCGGGCGCCGGCTTGAAGCGTGGCGACGTGGTGGTGTCGGTCAACGGACGCAGCTTTGCCCAGTTGCAGGCCGCCAACGACTTCAGCGCCCTGGTTCCGGGTGTTCCCGGCCAGAGCGTCACGCTCGAGATTCAAAACGGTGCCACGACCCGCTTCGTGACGCTCGTCGCAGCCACCTATGACCTCGTTCCCGTCACAGCAAACAAGGTGCTGACGCTGCCAGACGGCACCCGCGCGGGCTATGTGTCGCTGAAGGACTTCGTGCCGGTGGCAGAAGCCCCGCTGAATACTGCTTTCGCCACATTCCGGGCGGCGGGTGCGACCGAAATCATCATCGACCTGCGTTATGACGGCGGCGGCCGCTTGTCTACTTCTGCCTTGCTGGCCTCGCTGGTTGCCGGCGGATCGAACGGCGGCAAAGTCTTTGTGTCGACCCGAGCCAATGCGGCGCATCCCTCGGCCAATGACGTGTTCAACTTGTCGAGCGTGCCTGGCGCCAATTTCTCGCGTGCCGTGGTTCTTACGAGCAGGCGCACCTGCTCAGCAAGCGAACTGGTGATCAACGGACTCAAACCTTACATGAACGTCGTGACGATCGGCGGCGCCACCTGTGGAAAGCCTTTCGGCTTCTCGCCGGTCCAGTCCTGCGGCAAAGTGTTCAGTGCGGTCAACTTCGAGTCCTTCAATGCATTGGGCGAGGGCAGGTACTACTCAGGCATTCAGCCGACGTGCCCAGTCGTCGACGACATCGCCGGCGAGCTCGGCGATCCCGCCGAGAAGCTCACAGCTGCTGCAATGAGCTATCTGCAGACAGGCGCATGTCCGGCGCAGACGATGAGTGCGCAGTCGCTCGGGTCCCAGGCGCGCCGGATGCTGCAGATCGGGCCGAAGCGCGAGGGCGTGGTCATTGACTGAGAGGCTGAGAGGTTTTTCTCCGCATGCACTCAACTCCCGTTCGGGATCTCACATGAACAAGTGCTCGCCCGCGTTGTCCCCGCCGAGCACGACGTAATTCACCTTCCGGATGTCGGCCAGCTTCGTCCCGCCCGAATACGAGATGGAGCTCTGCACGTCCTCGCGCATTTCGCGCAAGGTGTCGGCGAGCTTGCCCTTCACCGGCTCCAGGATGCGCTTGCCTTCGACGTGCTTGTACTCGCCCTTGTTGAAGTCCGACGCGCTCCCGTAGTACTCCTTGAAGATCTTCCCGTCGACTTCCACGGTGCGGCCGGGCGACTCTTCGTGTCCAGCGAACAGTGAGCCGATCATCACCATGCAGGCGCCGAAGCGGATGCTCTTGGCGATGTCGCCGTGATCGCGAATGCCGCCGTCCGCAATAATTGGTTTGGTCGCCACACGAGCACACCACTTCAGCGCCGACAACTGCCATCCACCCGTGCCAAAGCCTGTCTTCAAGCGTGTGATGCATACCTTGCCCGGACCGATGCCGACCTTGGTTGCGTCGGCCCCCCAGTTCTCCAGATCGATGACGGCTTCAGGCGTGCCCACATTGCCGGCGATGACGAAGGTTTTGGGCAGCTTCTCCTTGATGTGCGCGATCATCTTGCGCACCGTCTCCGCGTGGCCGTGCGCGATGTCGATGGTGATGTAGTCGGCGCCGATGCCCTCGAGCGCCAGGCGGTCGATGACGTCATGGTCCGCCGGCTTCACGCCTGAGCTGATCGACACGAACAGCCCCTTGTCTCGCATGTTTTTCGCATACGCCACGTTGTCGAGATCGAAGCGGTGCATGACGTAGTAGTAGCCGTTGGCCGCCAGCCATTCGGTGATGGATTCGTCGACCACGGTTTTCATGTTGGCCGGCACCACCGGCAGCTTGAAAGTGCGGCCGCCGAACTCCACCGACGCGTCGCATTCGCTGCGGCTCTCCACGCGGCATTTACGCGGGAGGAGAAGTACGTTGTCGTAGTCGAATATTTCCATGCTGAGTTCCGCCTCTGAGACCAGACGTTGAATGCAGGGCCGGCTCAAGTTTGAACTGCAACACCTCATCCCCACATGAGGTAGTGCAATAGAACAAACAAGGAAGTACGAGCGGCTTGATGCGGAAGAGGGGGCCGACGAATTCTGCGCGCGGCCGCGACGGATTTCACCTCGGGCCAAATCCTAGAATGCGCGGATGACCAGTATGTTCCCTGATGAGCTGCCGCAAGACGAGCCGAAAGCGCCCACAGCGTTGTTGGCCAACCTGAATCCAGAACAATATGCCGCGGTGACCTTGCCGTCGCGCCCGGCCCTGATCCTCGCCGGCGCCGGGTCTGGCAAGACGCGCGTGCTCACCACGCGCATCGCCTGGCTCATCCAGACGGGGCAGGTGTCGCCGGGCGGTGTGATGGCCGTGACCTTCACGAACAAGGCTGCGAAGGAAATGCTGACGCGCCTGGGCGCCATGTTGCCCATCCCTGTGCGCGGCATGTGGATAGGAACCTTCCACGGTCTGTGCAATCGATTCCTGCGCGCCCATTGGAAGCTCGCAGCCCTCCCGCAAGGCTTTCAGATTCTCGATTCGGCCGATCAGCTCTCGGCCGTCAAGCGCGTCATCAAGGCGATGAACCTCGACGAGGAACGTTTTGTTCCCAAGCAAGTGACCTGGTTCATCGCTGGTGCCAAGGAAGACGGCCTGCGCCCCAAGGACGTCGAGGTCCGCGACGAGCAAACCCGCACCATGGTGAGGGTCTACGAGGCCTACGAAGAGCAATGCCAGCGCGAAGGCGTGGTCGACTTCGCCGAGTTGATGTTGCGCACCTACGAACTCATGCGCGACAACGAGGCATTGCGCGAGCACTACCAGCGGCGATTCCGTCACGTGCTGGTCGACGAGTTCCAGGACACCAACCGCCTGCAGTACGCATGGCTGAAGATCTTCTCGGGCACGCAGACAGCGGTGTTCGCCGTGGGCGACGACGACCAGAGCATCTACGCCTTCCGTGGTGCGCAGGTGGGCAACATGACCGACTTCGAGCGCGAGTTCCGCGTCGAGAAGGTCATCAAGCTCGAACGCAACTACCGGTCCTTCGGCAACATTCTTGATGCTGCCAACGAACTCATCTCCCGCAATTCGCGGCGCCTGGGCAAGAACCTTCGCACCGAGGCCGGCCCAGGCGAGCCGGTGCGTGTGTACGAATCGACCAGCGACTTCGGGGAGGCGCAATGGTTCGTCGAAGAGGCGCAGCAGCTTCACCGCGACGGCATGGCGCGCAGCGACATTGCGCTCCTGTACAGAAGCAACGCGCAAAGCCGTGTGATTGAAAGCGCGCTGTTCAATGCCGGCATTCCATACAAGGTCTACGGTGGCTTGCGCTTCTTCGAACGCGCTGAAGTGAAGCATGCGCTGTCGTACCTGCGTTTGATCGAGAACGCGAACGACGACACCAGCTTCCTGCGTGTCGTGAACTTTCCGACCCGCGGCATCGGTGCGCGCAGCGTCGAGCAGTTGCAGGACGCGGCCCGCACGAGCGGCCGCAGCCTCTATCAAAGCGTCTGCGCGGTCACGGGCAAGAGCGGCGCGAACCTGCAGGCTTTCGTCGCCATGATCGATGCGATGCGCGAAGCGACGCAGGGCCTCACGCTGCGCGAGATCATTGAGCACATGCTGCATGCGTCCGGGCTGGTCGACTTCTACAAGACTGACAAGGAAGGCAAGGACCGTCTCGAGAACCTGGAAGAGCTGGTGAATGCGGCTGAAGCATTCGTGACGCAGGAAGGATTCGGCAAGGATGCAGTGGCGCTGCCGATCGACGAGCACTCGGGCACCTTTGCCGCGGGTGCGGGCGCCGTGGCTGCGGCGATGGAGCAGGTGCCCGACGCTGAGACCGGCGAGATCATGTCGCCGCTCGCCGCTTTCCTCACGCACGCGTCTCTCGAAGCCGGCGACAACCAGGCGCAAGCCGGGCAGGACGCCATCCAGCTCATGACGGTTCACTCTGCCAAGGGGCTGGAGTTCGACGCCGTCTTCATCACGGGGCTCGAAGAGGGTCTCTTCCCGCACGAGAACAGTGTGTCCGATGTCGACGGGCTCGAGGAAGAGCGTCGCCTGATGTACGTCGCGATCACGCGTGCCCGCAAGCGGCTGTACCTGAGTTTCAGCCAGACGCGCATGCTGCACGGCCAAACGCGCTACAACATCAAGAGTCGCTTCTTCGACGAACTGCCGGCGGCGGCGCTCAAATGGATCACGCCGCGCAACCAGGGCTTCGGCTCAGGCTTTGCGCGCGAGTATCAAGCGGCGTGGTCACGCGGGTCGGGCCTGGGATCGATCGTCGGCGCCGGCAAGGTCGAGGAGCGTGCGCCGTTCGCGCCCAAGGCGCCGAGCCACGGCCTGCGTGCAGGGCAAAGCGTGTTCCACAACAAGTTCGGCGAAGGCGTGATCGTCACGCTCGAAGGCAGTGGCGAGGACGCGCGGGCGCAAGTGAACTTCGGCCGGCACGGGATGAAGTGGTTGGCGCTGAGCGTCGCGAAATTGACGCCGGTGGCCTGAGAGGCTGAGAGTATTTCGATCATGCCCGCTCATCACGCCAAGAGACCCCTGCTCGTCGTTGCAAATGCTCGCCATAGCCCGGGCTATGGCTGCGCTT
>JAJKJU010000088.1 GCA_021153565.1 Rhizobacter sp. | reverse complement strand
TGCCGCACCTTGTTTCCAATGACCTCGTCGTCGGGATTTGCTTTGGCCAGCGGTGCAAGGGCGTCCCGCACCCGACGCACGAAGCCGCTGTTGCCGAACCACCTTTGCGCCGATGCTCGCAAGTTGCTCGCAACGCTCAGTGGGTCAGCGCCATTGGATTTCATCGTTTCGATGACCACTCCTTGATGCGCCCAAGGTAGATGGCCGGGAGGGCCTCTGCATCGAGCTTGATCTTGTCGCTTGGAATCCCCGGAAGGTTGCTCATGAGCACCACCCCGCCGATCGCAGTCGGAAATTGAACCAATCCTGCCTGGTCGAGCGCTGCGCGTGACAAAGGCCGGTCGGAGGCGCCGAAGTCGACACTGCGATCCTGCGCCGCCTTGACACCTCCACTGGACCCGACGGGTTCGTATTCCAGTCGCGAGTCGCTCGCCTTCGCCGTCGCTTGGCTCCAGGTCGCGTACAAGTTGGCGGCGAAGCTCGAACCGGCGCCCTTGATTTGCGCGTTCGCATGCGACGCGACCAGCGCCAGAATGCAAAAACCTCCTGGCCAGGGACTTCACGCCGAGCGAGCCTGATCGCGTGTGGGGTCGCCGGCGGTACGAGATCGGGGCTTTCCCTGACGGCTCATCTGGTGAGCGATTACGCGGTTAGTCTCGCCAGCAGGAACAAATCAGGGAGCGCGGATCGTGTCCGACAGGTTGGCCCACATCGGCCCCAATGGTGAGCCGCACCATCTGCGTGACCACCTCATTGCCGTGGCCACGGGCGCCGCGGAATTCGCGCAACATCTGAACTCACCACAATGGGCCGGCATCGCCGGGCTTTGGCATGACCTGGGCAAATACCGGCCTGGGTTTCAGCGCTACATCCGGCTGGTGACTGGCCAAGATGCGCACATCGAGGGCAAGTGGCCAAGCGGCAGCGACAAGACTCATTCCGCTGCCGGAGCGCTCCATGCGCTTAGAGTCATTGAGGCACGCTTCGGCCCGCAGGGGGCTGCGCTGGGTCGCGTGCTGGCCTATGTGATTGCGGGCCATCACGCCGGCTTGGGTGATTGGGTGGCCGGGCTGGACAAACGCCTCTTGGGCACCGGGTCCGCCGACAGCGAGCGCGAATACGGACAAGCGCGTTCTGTATGCAGCGAACAGGCGGCCGATCTATTGATCCTTCCAGACACGTTCACGCTCCAGGCTGCACTGGCCGCCATCCCCGGCCCAAGAAGCGATCAGCCTCTCACGACATCGTTGTGGATACGCATGTTGTTTTCCGCACTGGTCGATGCCGACTTTCTCGATACCGAACGATTCCTGAATCTTGGGAAGGCCCAATCGCGTGCAGGCTTTCAACCCCTCGCTGCCTACGCGCAGCAGCTTGACGCACACCTGGTTGCCAAGGCCTCTGAAGTGGCAAGTCTCGGCCGCGGTGACGATGCGGTAATGCAGGCCCGTGCCAGCGTGCTTCGCCAATGCCGCGCGAAAGCGCAACTCAGACCCGGCGTGTTCACCCTCACCGTGCCCACCGGTGGAGGCAAGACCTTGTCGTCGCTCGCCTTCGCCCTGCGGCATGCGCTGGCGAATGGCAGGCGCCGAGTGATCTACGCCATTCCGTACACCAGCATCATCGAGCAGACCGCTGATGTCTTCGGCGCCATCTTCGGGGCGGAGCAAGTCGTGGAGCATCACAGCCAGGCTGATGTGAACGAGCAATATGAAACACCGCGCAGCCGCCTCGCCTGTGAAAACTGGGACGCACCGCTCATCGTCACGACCAACGTGCAGTTGTTCGAATCTCTGTTCGCAGCACGTACCTCGCGCTGCCGAAAGCTGCACAACATCGCGAACAGCGTGATCGTGCTCGACGAAGCGCAACTGCTGCCGCCCGAATTTCTTCAGCCGATCCTCGATGCGCTCAACGTGCTGGTCACGCACTACGGCGTGACGCTGTTGCTGTGTACCGCCACCCAACCCACGCTGGTCGACACACCGCGCTTCGACCCACGCCAGAGCCTGCGCGGCCTGCCGTTGGCCACGCGCATCGTAGAAGACGAGGGTTCTCTGTTCACGGCGCTGCAACGTGTCGAGATCGAGTGGCCCGCCGACTTGCACACGGCATTGCCCACCGACGCGCTGGTCACACGTCTTGTTGATCATGAGTGCGTCTTGATCGTCGTCAACACACGCAACGATGCCGCGGAAATCATGCGAGGAGTCGATGCAGCCACCGGCGACTCCACGCTGCATTTGTCGGCCGCCATGTGCGGGCAGCACCGCGCCGATGTGATTGCGCAAATCCGGGCGCGGCTCCAGGCGCGTCGCGACGGGGTGGACAGGAGGCCGCTGCGAGTGGTGAGCACCCAGTTGGTGGAGGCTGGTGTCGACATCGACTTTCCCGTGGTGTTTCGTGCGCTGGCCGGCTTGGACTCTGTAGCGCAGGCTGCTGGCCGCTGCAATCGCGAGGGCCGCTTGCCAGATGGTGGCAAGGGGAGGGTGGTGGTGTTTGTGCGCGACATTCCGAAGCCGCTCCAGCAGGTGCGCATTGGCACCCTGGCAACCCGCAGCGTGCTGCAAAGCGGATGCGACCCAATGTCTCCGGCCGCGTTCGAATGCTACTTTCCGCTGTACTACGCGGGCTTTTCCAGCCGCGACAAACACGGCATCGTCGATCACCTGCGCAAGAACGCCGGGTTCGAATTCGAATTCCGAACTGCGGCCGACAAGTTCCGGCTGGTCGATGACGAAGATCAGGCCACTGTCATCGTGCCTTACATCGGCGCGGGTACAGAGTCCGTCCAACCGTTGATAGAGAAGCTGCGAAGTGGTGATACCGACCGTTGGTTGTTGCGCAGGCTTCAACGCTTCACCGTCAATATGCGACGCCAACTGCTGAACACTTGGCAGGCTCAGGGCGATGTTCGAGAGCTGGTGCCTGGCATGTATCTGCTGATCGACGAGCTTCGATACGACGACCGCTTGGGCTTGCTCCCCAATGAGCGTTCGCTCGATCCCGCAAGTCTGGTGGCATGAAATTCAAAGGGAGTCCATCACGACCATGAAACGCTATTGCCTTGAAATTGCAGGCGACCTTGCCTGCTTTACCCGACCCGAGATGAAGGTTGAACGTGTCTCGTATGACGTCATCACGCCATCTGCCGCACGGGCGGTGTTCGAAGCGATTCTGTGGAAGCCAGCAATCCGCTGGCATGTGCGGCGCATTGAGGTGCTGAGGCCCATACGCTTCATCAATCTGCGGCGCAATGAGGTGGCGGCTGTCATTTCGACCCGCAATGTGCAGCAGGCCATGGATGCGGGCGAGGGTGACCTCGCAATCTACGTGGACGACGAGCGCCAACAACGCGCCGGCCTGCTCTTGCGCGACGTCGCCTACCGGGTGCATGCCGACATGGAAGTTCGTGCCGATCGGCAGGACTCCATGCCACCGCAGAAATACCACGCCATGTTCGAGCGCCGCGCGGAGAACGGGCAGTGGGTGAACCAACCCTATCTTGGATGCCGCGAATTCGCGGCGCGGGTGCGAGCGGTGACGGACTCTGCACGTGATGCCGCGCCAATATTCGACACACGCGATCTCGGCTGGATGCTGCACGACCTGGACTTCACCGACCCCGTCGACCCGCAGCCAACGTTCTTCCGAGCACAGATGACGGCCGGGGTGATTGAGGTGAGCACAGAAGGAGCGGCGCGATGATCTTGCAGGAACTCGTGCGTTACTACGAACGGAAGTCGCGCGACTCCGACCCAGCGCAGCGGCTGCCAAGCATCGGACTGGAAGACAAAGACATCCCTTTCATCATCGAGCTGTCAGCCGATGGCCGAGTGGTGCAGTTGCGCGATACGCGCGTGATGGACGGCAAAAGGCTTCGTGCCAAATCATTCCTTGTTCCCCAAGGCGTGAAAAAGACATCTGGTGTTGCGGCCAATCTGTTGTGGGACCGCGCTGCTTATGTGATCGGGCTCGACAAGGCGCGCAAAGGCAAAGTCGAGGTGACGCCACATGCCGCCTTTCGGGCGCGCATTGCGGCTCTGCCGGCAACCGCGCAAACCGACCCGGGCCTGGTTGCCGTTCTGGCCGCTATCGACGGTGCCGACTGGGCAGTGCTCCATGCGCACCCGGCTTGGTCTGAAATTCAGGAAAGCAATCCGGTGATGAGCTTTCAGCTCAGTGGCGACCTTGATCTGATTTGCCAACGCCCGGCAGTGGCAGCGGCCGCGCTTCCTGTGGCAGATGCGAGTGCGCCCATCGGATTGTGTCTGGTGGACGGCGTTCAAGCACCGATCCAGCGGCTGCACTCCGCCATCAAGGGCGTTTGGGGCGCGCAGTCATCAGGTGCCAACATTGTGTCCTTCAACGCACGTGCATTCGAGTCTTACGGTAAGACAGAGCGCCAGGGCGAAAACGCGCCCGTCAGTGAACGGGCTGCCTTTGCCTACACCACAGCTCTCAACCATCTGCTCGCAACGGACTCCCGCAATCGGGTGCAGGTGGGTGACGCCTCCACGGTGTTCTGGGCCGACAGCGCGTCGCGGTTCGATAGTGAATTCACGCTCGCCGACTTCTTTGGCGAGAACAAAGATCACCCCGACCAGGGGATTCGCGCGGTGCAGGCGTTGCACGAAGCACTGTCTAGCGGAAGCCTGCCAGTGGGCGAACGCGATGCGCGGTTCTTTGTGCTGGGCCTCGCACCCAATGCCGCCCGCATCAGCGTTCGCTTCTGGCTTCGTGCGCCGTTTTCAGAACTTGCACCGCGCATCTTGCAGCACTTCGCCGACCTGAAGGTCGTGCGCCGCTACGACAGCGACCCTGCCACACCTTCGCTTTTTCGGCTGCTCTCAAGCGTCGCACTTCAAGGCAAGCTCGACAACGTGCCGCCCCGTTTGTCAGGTGAATGGATGCGCGCAATTCTCGAATGTCAGCCCTATCCCGCATCGCTGCTCAACGCTGCGGTGATTCGGTGCAAAGCGGAGCAGGATGTCACAACCCTGCGAGCTGCCGTGCTCAAGGCTTGGCTGAACCGAGACCATCGCCGCAAGAACCCCGACGTCACCGCCGACTACCAACGCTTCAAGGAGGAATTGGACATGGAGCAGACCGACTCTCCGTACTTGCTGGGCCGCTTGTTCGCAGTGCTCGAACGCATTCAGCAACAGGCCATGCCCGGTATCAACGCCACTGTTCGCGATCGCTATTACGGTGCGGCGTCCACCACGCCGGTGTCGGTGTTCACCACATTGTTGCGGCTGAAGAATGCCCACCTCAAGAAGCTCAGCGATGCGCAGACCAACTACTTTGAACGGCTGATCGGCGAAGTCATGGCCCCGTTGCCTGACTTTCCACGCCAGCTCACATTGCCGCAGCAGGCCAAGTTTGCGCTTGGCTACTACCACCAGCGCCAAGCCTTCTATACGCGCAAAGAAGAACCAACCACCACCAACCCCGCTCAGGAGGCTTGACCATGACGTTCGCATCCCGCTATGACTTTGTGCTGCTGTTCGACGTGAAGGACGGCAACCCCAATGGCGACCCGGACGCCGGCAACATGCCCCGTCTTGACGCCGAAACAGGGCACGGCCTTGTGACCGATGTGTCGCTCAAACGAAAGGTGCGCAACTATGTGGGGCTGGTGAACGAATGCACGCCGCCCCATGACATCTACATCAAGGAAAAGGGCGTGCTCGAACGCACGCACCGCGCCGCCTATGAGGCGATTGGTGCCACTGGGGAACTCGCTGACGAGGCCGGTAAGGACGACAAGAAGAAAGCCAAGCGCAAAGGCAGCGAAGACAGTGTTCGCAAAGCCCGTGAATGGATTTGCAAGAATTTCTTCGACGTTCGCACATTCGGCGCGGTCATGTCCACAGGCGTGAACTGCGGACAGGTGCGTGGCCCGGTTCAAATGACCTTTGCCCGATCCATCGAACCCATCGTGGCCAGCGAACATTCAATCACTCGCATGGCCGTGGCCAGCGAAAAGGAAGCGGAAGCGCAAGATGGAGACAACCGCACCATGGGCCGCAAGCACACCGTGCCCTACGGACTCTATCGCTCGCATGGCTTCGTGTCGGCATTCCTGGCCAAGCAGACCGGGTTCGGCGCGGATGACCTCGAACTTTTCTTCAAGGCCTTGGAAGGTATGTTCGAGCACGACCGCTCTGCTGCCCGAGGCCAAATGGCTACACGTGGGTTGTACGTGTTCAAACACGACAGTGAGCTGGGCAACGCCCACTCGCATTCGCTGTTCGACAGACTTGCAGTGGTACCGAACGACTCTGAGACACCCGCACGCGATTTCGGCGACTATGAAGTGACGTTCGACGGGGCGCCGGTGAATATCTGGGACGAGGTAAAGGCTGCTCCCGGCGTGACGCTGATTCGTCGTTGCTAAAAAGTTTGGTGTCACGGGCCATACAGCCTGTCGCACGCCACCAGCATGGAAGAACCTGACCCCATCACGCTCTCTGCCTTGCAGCACTGGGCCTATTGCCCTCGGCAGTGCGGCCTGATCCACCTTGAGCAGGCGTTCGACGACAACCTGCACACACAACGCGGGCAGGCGGTGCATGCATTGGTCGATAAGCCCGGCGTCGAAGAACGCAAGGGCCTGCGCATTGAGCGCGCATTGCCTTTGTGGAACGACGCGCTGGGCCTCGTCGGCAAGGCCGATGTGGTGGAGTTCGAGCCGGACGGAACGCCATACCCGGTGGAATACAAACATGGCTCGCGCCACAAGGCAGCCGACATTGCATCGTGCGACGACGTGCAACTCGCCGCCCAGGCGATGTGCCTGGAAGGCATGACGGGTCTCACCGTGAGCGAAGGTGCTCTGTACTACGCCAGTTCCCGACGACGGCGCATCGTGCCGATCACCGATGCGCTGCGCATGCAGGTTGGCGAAACCGCGAGCGCCGTGCGCGCCATGTTCACCAGCGCCAAGCTGCCGTCGCCGACGCAAGACGTGCGTCGCTGCAAGGGCTGCTCGCTGCGCGAGCGCTGCCAACCCGAAGCGTTGGCCCGGCTGCAAGGTGCCGACTTCAGCGTCAAGCTGTTCGACCCCGATGCCTGAACGGCAGCGCCACCGAATTCACCGATGAAACTACTCAACACGCTTTACGTCACGCTGCCTGAAAGCCGTCTGCGCCTGGACAACGACACCCTGCGTGTGGAGGTGGAAAAAGAAACTCGCTTGCGCGTGCCGCTGCATCACCTGCAATCCGTGGTGTGTTTCGGCCACGTGGGTCTGAGCGCGCCGCTGATGCACCGGCTGGCCGAAGATGGCATTGCGCTCGTGCTACTCGACACCAACGGCCGCTTCAAGGCGCGGCTCGAAGGCGCGGTCTCCGGAAACGTGCTGCTGCGGCAGGCCCAGCACCGGGCTGTCGAAAATGCCGGTGTCACCCTGGAGTTGGCACGCGCCTTGGTGGCTGGCAAGCTGAAGAACCAGCGGCAGGTGCTGCAGCGTGGCGCGCGTGAAAGCAAGCAGGCCGACGATGAAGCCAAACTCACCCGTGCGACGAAAGACCTGGCCGCCAGCCTGCGTGCGCTGCCCGCAGCATCGGACCTGGACACCTTACGGGGCATAGAAGGTGAAGCGGCACGTACTTACTTTGCCGCGCTGAATTTGCTGGTTCGCCCCGATCTTCGTGAGCTGTTCAGCATGGACGGCCGAAGCCGCCGCCCTCCGCGCGACCGCATGAACGCGATGCTGTCTTTCTTCTACTCGATGTGGGTGAACGATTGCCGCAGTGCCTGCGAGGCCTCCGGGCTGGATCCGCAACTGGGCTTTTTGCACGCGGTGCGGCCGGGGCGGGCGGCGCTGGCGCTGGATTTGATGGAAGAGTTCCGGCCCCTTGCCGATCGGCTTGCGTTGACCCTCGTGAACCGCGGGCAGGTATCGGCCTCCGACTTCGTGGAACGTGAAGGTGGCGCTGTCCTGCTTGAAGGCGATGCGCGCAAGGCCGCGGTCGTGGCCTACCAGGAGCGCAAACAGGAGGACTTGACGCATCCGCTGCTTGCCGAGAGTGTGCCCTTGGGCGTGGTGCCGCTGGTGCAGGCACGGCTGCTCGCGCGCTGCTTGCGTGGCGAGACTGGCGGCTATCTTCCATTTCTCACGAGGTAGGCGCGATGCTGGTCATCGTCTGCTATGACGTGAACACCGAAACCCGCGAAGGGCGCCGACGGTTGCGTCGAGTGGCGAAGGTGTGCGAAGGCACCGGGCAGCGCGTGCAGAAATCGGTGTTCGAGTGCCAAGTCAACCTCATGCAGATGGAAGCGCTGGAGCTTAAGCTGCTGGCGGAAATTAATCTCGAACAGGATTGCCTTCGCCTGTACCGTCTTCCCGATACGCAGGGTTGCGAGGTGCGCGAACACGGCAAGTTCAAGGCGACCGACTTCGACGCACCCCTCGTCTTATGATGGGGTGCGCGAACCCCGAGTGACCGTCAGGCCCGTCGTGGGTTCGCGTACCGTGCAAACACGCGTCGTAGAACGAGATTTCGCCATTGATGCCTTTCACGTTGCGGCCACCGCCGCAAGAACGACCATGTTCGCGCACAAAGCGTGTATTCATGGGGAAGAACAACGCGTTGCAAGCGCGGAGTCGCGCGGCTCTCACGAGTCGCGCGTGGATTGAAACCAGAACAGCATCAAGGAATCCGTGCACAAGCTGAGTCGCGCGGCTCTCACGAGTCGCGCGTGGATTGAAACTTTATGCAGCTGCCCGGAATAGAGCGGTGGGTTAGGTCGCGCGGCTCTCACGAGTCGCGCGTGGATTGAAACGCTGTAGGTAGCGCTGCCGTGGGCGAAATGCGCTGTCGCGCGGCTCTCACGAGTCGCGCGTGGATTGAAACAAGAATTCGATGGTGATGGTCTGGAACTGCACCGGGTCGCGCGGCTCTCACGAGTCGCGCGTGGATTGAAACTTGAGCAAATAGCTGGGCCTGTCCACCTCGCGATGTCGCGCGGCTCTCACGAGTCGCGCGTGGATTGAAACGGTTCGTCAGCGCGAAGTCATCGGCGGCCGCCCTAGGTCGCGCGGCTCTCACGAGTCGCGCGTGGATTGAAACGCATGTCGTCGAGCCACGATGAGCGCATCAAGACGTCGCGCGGCTCTCACGAGTCGCGCGTGGATTGAAACGTGATGACAACCGGTTCAGCAACCTTCGTCCCGTGGTCGCGCGGCTCTCACGAGTCGCGCGTGGATTGAAACGCGCCGGGAACGCCATGCGACTCATCCACGATGGTCGCGCGGCTCTCACGAGTCGCGCGTGGATTGAAACGCGAAGCAACAGATGCGCAGAACAGTCAGAATAAGGTCGCGCGGCTCTCACGAGTCGCGCGTGGATTGAAACAACGCTCCAACTGTCCGGTATCCCCGGATGGTTTGTCGCGCGGCTCTCACGAGTCGCGCGTGGATTGAAACGAGCGCACGCAATCTCCATGCGCCGCGCCCGCCTGGGTCGCGCGGCTCTCACGAGTCGCGCGTGGATTGAAACAGGCTTCTCGCATCCTTGACTCTGCATTGGTCGGTCGCGCGGCTCTCACGAGTCGCGCGTGGATTGAAACTGCGCTGATATCGTCGATGGTCTTGAACAGCGCGGTCGCGCGGCTCTCACGAGTCGCGCGTGGATTGAAACTGCTTGTCCCCGTCCTTGTGGTTGACCTGCGGCAGGTCGCGCGGCTCTCACGAGTCGCGCGTGGATTGAAACCTGCGGTCGGGGACGTGTATGCCGTGGTCGTGGCGTCGCGCGGCTCTCACGAGTCGCGCGTGGATTGAAACACAGAGAACGGGATGCAATGTCCGGGGGTTCCCCCGTCGCGCGGCTCTCACGAGTCGCGCGTGGATTGAAACCCCATGATGTAGACGGACGGCGGCGCATTGCGGGGTCGCGCGGCTCTCACGAGTCGCGCGTGGATTGAAACTAAACCAACATTCAATAGTGAACTCACCAGTAGCGTCGCGCGGCTCTCACGAGTCGCGCGTGGATTGAAACCCCTCAATGATCCGCGCGTAGTGATGCGGGTCATTGGTCGCGCGGCTCTCACGAGTCGCGCGTGGATTGAAACAATAATCATATGTGGAGTGAGAATCTCAACATTATGTCGCGCGGCTCTCACGAGTCGCGCGTGGATTGAAACATGGTGAATGTCACACCCGACCCGTGGTCTTACGGGTCGCGCGGCTCTCACGAGTCGCGCGTGGATTGAAACATGATGAGGCTGGATTAAATCCGAAAGACTTGGCGTCGCGCGGCTCTCACGAGTCGCGCGTGGATTGAAACTCAAACCGATATACACAAAAATGGCTGACATTCGGTCGCGCGGCTCTCACGAGTCGCGCGTGGATTGAAACATGTTCAGTACGCGCCCCGGAGTGGCATAACCAAGGTCGCGCGGCTCTCACGAGTCGCGCGTGGATTGAAACGACAAGGCCTTGCCAGCAACGACTGTGATCACCGGTCGCGCGGCTCTCACGAGTCGCGCGTGGATTGAAACCCATCGTGACAGGTGCGCCCCAGCTCGCGGTCGGGTCGCGCGGCTCTCACGAGTCGCGCGTGGATTGAAACGCGCTCGCGCGTCTGGAGGCACTAGTGCAAGTCAGTCGCGCGGCTCTCACGAGTCGCGCGTGGATTGAAACATGGGTGAATGTCTGGCCTACTGCGTATTGCATGGTCGCGCGGCTCTCACGAGTCGCGCGTGGATTGAAACAGTATTTTCTCTGGTGCCGGATGAGTTTGCGTCGCGCGGCTCTCACGAGTCGCGCGTGGATTGAAACGTAAGCAGTACTAGTAACTGATCGGCGCGTCCCGTTCAGGCACCGCTTGAACCCGCGTCTGTGGTGCCGGCAAGTCGACCTCGAACCAAAATATGCTTCCCTCGCCCAGCCGGCTGTTCACCTGGATGTCACCGCCCATCAGGCGGATCAGCTGACGGCTGATGGCCAGGCCCAGCCCAGTACCCCCTTCGCGCCGCGTGAGATCGGCCACCTGCTCGAACGGCTGGAACAGCCGCACCAGCTGCGCCTCGTCGATTCCGATGCCGTCATCTTCTATTTCGAAGCGCAGGCGGACCATGGCGCAAGCCGCGGAGTCGTCCGGCGGCGTCTGCAGGCGCATGACCCGTAGCGTCACCTGTCCCGTATCGGTGAACTTGGCCGCATTTGAAAGCAGGTTGAGCAGCACCTGGCGCAATCGCTTCTCGTCGACGCGCACGGTGGCAGGCAGATCGGGCGCGGCCAGGTAGACGAACTGCAGTCCTTTCTCGTCCGCCTTGACACGGATCATGTCGCACACCACCTGCAGAAACGCTGGCAGGTTGACGTCGGTGGGAAACAGATCCAGCTTGGCGACGTCAATGCGCGCGAGATCGAGGATGTCGTTGATCAGCGTCAGCAGGTGCTGCCCGCTCTGTTGGATCATCTTCAGCCCCCGCTCTTGTCGCTCGCTCAGGGATTTGTCGCGTTGCAGGATCTGCGCGAAGCCCAGGATGCCGTTGAGCGGCGTGCGCAGCTCATGGCTCATGCACGTCAGGAATTCGCTCTTGGCACGGCTCGCAAGCTCTGCTGACAGGCGAGCATCCCGCTCGATCAGGGCTTGTTTGCTGGCGGTCTGATCCAGCACGAAGGCCACGGCCTGCTCCGATCCAGGCTCGGTCAATGCAAAGCCAATCAACACGGGTACGCGGCTGCCGTCCTTGCGAACATATTCCTTCTCATAAGGCGTGCACACGCCGTGCGCGCGAACCTCGGCCAAGGCCCGGGCCGTCACGTCCTCGTATTCCGGTGGCGTCAGCATCGCGCGATGAATGCGCCCCTGGTGCAAGTCCTCGCGGTCATAGCCGATGATGCGCAGGTAGGCGTCATTGGCCTCGATGGGGCGGCCGTCCAGGCCTAAGAAGGCGATGCCCGCAAGGTTGGAATCGATCATCTGGCGCAGGCGCGCCTGGCCCGAACGCAGGGCCGCCTCGCTTCGCTCGAGTTCGGCTACACGCTGCTGCAGCGCGCCGACGAGCTCGCGCACCCGTGCGGCCATTTGCGCGAAGGCGCGCGTCAGCATGCCGACCTCGTCGCGTCGCGTCGCCAAAGGCAGGGTCGCACTGAAATCCCATTGGTGGATCGCATCCGCCGCCCGAGCCAGAGCACTGATAGGCCGCACGATGCCGTGCGTCATCTGCAGTGCGACGGCGACGGCCAGCAGCAACGCGATCCCGGCCACCGACACGATGACATTTCGCGTGTGACGCACCTCGACCAGGATCGCATCGAGCGACTCCTCGTCGATCAGCGTCCACAGCACCCTGCTTTGCCCGGGTATCCGGATCCGCGTGAACACCTGCAATGCCTCGGGCCGATCGGCGGACGCATACAGCGTGCCGGCCGGCTGATCGAGGATGACCGCCGCATCGTGCGGCCGTTCGCTGCGCAGCGACGTGCTGTCTCCGCGCAGGTGGGCGAAGCGGCGTGCCGGATCGGGGTGCAGCAGGTAGTGGCCCTGCCGGTCGACGACGTAGGTGGCGACCCCACCATCCGCAGGCTGCTCGAGCGTGCCGAGCACCGGTGCGACCAGCGCGTGCAGCAGGATCACGCCGTCAAGCATGCCGCTGTCGCTCTGCAACGCAGTCGCATAACGCAACACCGGCACGGCGGCGGAGCCATTGGCGTCTGAAGGCTCCAGCGTGAGTTCCGAGATGTAGATCGATTCCTGCCCTGGAATTGCTTGCAACTGCAGCGCGCCCGCGAACGACGGATCGTCCGAGCGATCAGCCAGCTCGCCTGACGGTATCACCGCCGGCCCGCTGTCGCCGACACGCGCGCAGCTCGCCTCGTGGCCACGACCGTCGAGAAGGCACAGGCGGCTGTAGCGTTCTCCCCAGCGCTTGAGCAAGGCGGCGAAGTAGCGGTCTACCTCACGCGCGGCGCTCGCGCGTTCGGGACCCGGCGCCGCGTTCAGATAGTGGCGCAAAGCTGTGGCCTGCGCCACGACCTGCAGATCGGCGCCGATGTCGGCGAGGTGGCGGGTGGTTACCGCGGCGCGCACGCCCACACCGCGCAGGCCTTCGTCGCGGGCCATCTGGATCAGCAGCTCGCGGCTGCGGCTGAGGCTGTAGACGGAGATGATTGCCGTTGGCAGAAGGATGACGGAGACGAACGCGGCGATCAGCTGGTGCCGCAAGCCCAGGCCCGACCAAAGCGCCTTCATGCGATCTCCCGCTGCAGCGCCTTCATTCGTGTCGGGGCCTCAGGACATGGCCCGGAATAATTTCCCTTTTTGGGGGGCGGCGCAGGGCGGGCGCGCTGAGGCGGTGCTCCTCGCTTGTGTGGCTCGCCACACGGCGCTCGGAGCGCCTTGCCTCGCATCCCTCCCTGCGCCCCCCAAAAAGGGAAATTTTTCCGGGCCATGTCCTCACCGGGCCGTTGCTGCGAACAGCGCATCTGCCTGTTGCTGGGCGCGCGCAGCGGCTTGCTCCGGTGTCAACTCGCCGCGCAGCATGTCGTGATACACGGTGCCCAGGATGTCGGCCAGCGCCGACCACTGTGGCACAGCGGGGCGCATCCAGTCGTCGAGCTGGCCGGCGCTGCCCAGCCGCGCGACGGTTTGGAACGCCGGGTACCGCTGCGCGAGGGCTGGGTCACGCATCACCGAGTAGCGGGGCATGCCGCCATTGCCTCGTTGTGCCAGCCAGCGCTCGATCTCGCTGCTCGTCACCCAGGCGAGGAACTGCCAGGCGATGTCGCGCCTCGGGCCAATGTTGGCAGGGATGCCCAGGCTCCAGGTGCCGATCGACGTGATTGGCTTGGCCCCGGGCGCATGCGGCGCCGGCTCGTAGCCCACGCGTCCGACGACTTGCGAGCTGGGGTCTTCCTCGACCAGATAGCTGCGCGCCGCCCATTCGTAGGTCATCACGCAGCCACCCTTGGCGAAGCGCACGGGCCGCTGGTCCCATGCCATGTTCAGCAAATCTGGCGGCGAAAGCGGCAACAGGCTTCGAGCGAAGCGCGCCGCGGCGATGCCGCGTGCGGTGTTCAGGCTGGGTCGACCGGCTGCGTCAAGCAGCGGCTGGCCGAAGGCCCCGTAGAAGTGCGCCATCTGCTGCCCGAGCGCCTGGCCACGCTGGCCGTTCCAGCATATGCCGTACTGCCCCTGCGCCGGGCGCGTAAAGCGCTGCGCCGCCGACAGCAGATCATCGGTGGTCAGTGGCGCGGCGAGGGCTGCCTTTTCGAACAAGTCGCGTCGAATCCATAGCAGCTCGGGGTGCGGCTGGATCGGCAGCCCGAGCTGTCGGCCCTTGTACTGACCCTGCCGATAGGCGATCTCGAGGAAGTCGTCGGGGCGCACCGTGGATGCTGACGCGGCGATCTTGTCGTTCAGCGGCAGCAGGATGCCCGCGGCGCCATACTCGCCAGCCCACACGCTGTCGAAGCTGACAATGTCATAGGCCGAGTTCTGGTCGTGTGCATTGAGCAGCGTGAGCCGGCGCACGTCGTCGTAACTGACAACTTCAATGTCGACGGTTCCCCCCGCGCGGCGACCTAGTTCGCGCGCGCCGGCGCGCAGCGCGATGGAGAATGGGTCGCCGACGATCAGCATTCGCACCGTCTGGCCTTGCAAGAAGCCCGCTTCCGCCGGAGCGGCCTGCGGCCCGGTAGAAACAACGAGGGTTGCGGCAGCCACCAAGACGGCAGCCCTGATGGCGATCAAGTAGGCAATGCGTTTGCACATCGACTTGCTCCCGCGTCCGTGACGCTGATCTCCCTGTGCTGCCCGTGCGCGTACGGTCGTCGCTCCGGCGTCTGCGGCAATTCTGCGCCAAAAAAATGACATGCGGCTCGCTTGGCAAGCCGCCACTGTGCTCAACCAGTCCCTGAGTTCGGATCGATCACGCCAGGCACCTTCCGGGGGGCGGATTCCGCCAGCTGCGCCACTGGCAACGGCAGTTCGACCCGGGCCCGGGTGCCGCGGCCGAACTCGCTGCTGACCTGCACCTGTCCGCCCATTTCGTTCACTAGCGCGCGGGTGATGGCAAGGCCCAGCCCGCTGCCGCCGCTGCGTTGCCGCGCATCGCCCACTTGCTCGAAGGGCTTGAAGATACGTTCCATTTCGTCGGGTCGCATGCCAACGCCCGTGTCTTCCACCTCCAGTTGCAGCAGCACCTGCGCCGGGCCCTTTGACTTGGCGCTGGCGCGCAATGTGACTGTGCCTTGATCGGTGAACTTGATTGAATTGCCCAGCAGGTTCAGCAGCACCTGGCGCAGCCGGCGCTCGTCGGCCAGCACGGCCTGCGGCAGGCCCTCGCCGGCATCGAACACAAAGGCCAGGCGCTTCTCGTCGGCCTTCACCTGCAGCAGGTTCACCACTGACTGCAGGAAATTGGACACGTCCACCGGCTCCAGGTTCAGATCCGTGCGGCCGGCCTCGATGCGTGCCAGGTCGAGGATGTCGTTGATCAGGGCAAGAAGGTGTTTTCCGCTCTCCTGAATGACATCCACGCCGCGAGCTTGTCGTGGGCTCAGGCCCTTGTCGCGGCTCAGCATTTGCGCGTAGCCGAGGACGCCATTCAACGGCGTACGAAATTCGTGGCTCATGCTGGCAAGAAACTCGCTTTTCGCGCGGTTGGCCGCCTCGGCGGCATACCGGGCTTCACGCTCGGTATGGACCATCCCCCGATGAAGTTCCGTGATCTCGGCATGCGAACGGTCCTGCGCGTCCAGTTTTGACAGGATGCTGCGTACTTGGCCTTCGACCGTCTCTTCGCTGAGTGCAAGCGTCCGGGCGATCTCCTGGTAGGCGTTGCCCTGCGTAATGAATCGCAAGAGGCTGATCTCTGAAGGCGTGAGATGCTCGTGCGTGACCTGGTCGGCAAGCTCCAACGAGCCTTCGGAGGGAAGCACCCTGCGGCCGGTGTACACGGTGCGTATAGCGGTGAGTAGCTCCTTGTGCAGCGCACTTTTCAGGAGGTAGCCGCAAGCGCCGGCCTGCAAAGCGCGCTGCGTCTGAGCGTCGTCAGAATAGGTCGTGAGCACGAGGATTCGCGCGTCGGGGAACTCGGTCCGGATGGCGCTGATGGCGCTCAGCCCGTCCATTCCGGGCATTTGCAGGTCCATGAGCGTGACGTCCGGGCGATGCATGCGGAACTGCTGGATCGCTTCCAATCCATTCCCAGCTTCCGCCACGAGGGTCATGTCCGGCTCGATGGAAAGCAGCGTCGCGATGCCCTGGCGCACGATCGGATGATCGTCGACACAGAGAATCTGAATGCGGTTAGGGTCTTCGTTCATTCTCCGGATCTTCCTGGACTCGCTGGACAGAAAGGCTGAGAGTATTTCAAACGTGTCCGAGCAGTACGTCAAAAAGCGCCTGATCTAGGCGCAAATGCTCGCCATAGCTTGGCAACGGCGAGCAGGGGTCTGGCGTGATGAGCGGGCATGATCGACATACTCTCAGCCTCTCAGAGACTTCGTGCGGGCTGTGTAGGGTGATCATGATCGGGCCTGCGGCTTAGCCGCGACCCGAGTGCTGGTAATCCACACCCGTTCCCTGTTGCGCTTAGCCTTATATTGGCCGAGCTTTCAGTGCGTGCGAACAGTGCGCGGGGCGGAGTGCCATTTGTACTCGTGGACGTGCCCAGGGGCATGGCCTCCACTTGGTCGTGGGGCAGGGCAATGGTGACTTCCGAAAGGCCGAGAGGCTCACGAGGCACCGTCGAAAATTTCGAGCTCCACAGATCTGGGGCTGTGGTTTTCGCCATACCGTTTCGTCTCTTACTGGACGGACAATGCCCCCCATGCCTTTTCTCCTGCCCGGTGTGTCGGCAATTTTGACGCTCTCAAATATCGAGGGCGCCCTTAACGTGCGCGCCATCCACCGCTCGATCCGTAGAACCGGCGCTGCCGAGGGCGCAGAGGTATGCGGTGTATGAAGAGGTCGAGCCGTCACTTCATTGCGCTGTTTTTCGCTCTTGCCGCGCTCGCCACTAGCGGGTTCACTCGAGCGCAAGACATTCACGTCGTCGACGTTGCTCTCGTCGCGGGTGCACCGATCCAGTTTTACCCGCTTGCGTCGGACTCCGCGCCTGCCACAGCGCGACGGGTGGTGCAGGACCAGTACGGTTTTCTCTGGCTGAGCGCCGCGGACGGATTGCATCGCTACGACGGCTACGATTTCATGAAGGTTCCGGATGGTCAGAGCGCGAACAGCGTCGGCTACCTCATCGCCAGCTCACTGGCGAGAGACCGAGCGGGTCGGCTGTGGATCGGCGCCGACGACTCGCTCAATCGGTACGACCCTGCGACCGGCAGCTTCACGCAATACCGGTCGCCCAACGAGGCCTGCGGTACCGTCGCGATTGCTCACGACATCGTCGAAGATCAGGATGGGGTGATGTGGCTGGCGACCGACGACGGCGTGACGGCTCTGGATCCGGCCACGTCGAAGACGACGTGTCATCGGCCGCGCTACACCCCCGGGGTCGGCGAGACGCGCGTCATCGCGACGATTCCGGTGCAGGACGGCACTCTGTGGATCACCAGCAGCGAGGGCCTCTACACACTCGATCGGCGCTCGGGCAAGGTCACCCGGCACATCAAGCTCGAGGCGGGTTCTGGACGCAAATTCGTCAGCATGGGCTTTCCGGCCAAGCCGTTTCAAGACAGCAGTGGAAGGCTGTGGTTCGGACTGTCCTCTGGAGGCGATCTGGCTTCGGTGGACGTCGCCAGCGGTGAAGTCACGGTCTATGCGTTCCGCAACGGCGGACAGGCGCCAAATGCGTCCTCCGGCGTCGTGTCGATTCAGGAGGATCAAGACCGGGCGCTCTGGCTCGGCACCGACAAGCTCGGACTCGTGAAGCTGACGCCGGACCGCACGCAGGCGATCTGGTATCAAAGCGATCCCGACGATCCCGACGGCTTGCGCGGGGACTTCGTCGTCAGCCTGTTCAGGGATCGCGACGGAAGCTTCTGGTCGACGACGAAGGCGGGGGCCGTCTACCGCTTCGATACCGAGCGTTCGCGTTTCCGCTCGTACCGGCACCAGCAAACGGGCCCGCAGAGCCTCGGCAAAGGCTCGGTGACCGCGGCGTACGTGGAAGATCCCGACACGCTGTGGATCGGTACCGACCGCGGCTTGAACCGTGTCGACCGCAGAACGGATCAGGTCACACTGGTCGACCAGCCAGCTTTCGCGCGCGGGGTCAGCGCGATCACAAAGGACGGCTCCGGCAATCTGTGGTTCGGCACGAACGGCAACGGTCTCGTTCGCTTCGATCCCCGTTCGAGCCAATACACGACGTACGCCAACGACGCAGCCGATCCGCGATCGCTGAATCACAACCGAGTCACAGCGTTGCAGGTCGATCGTGGCGGCAGCCTGTGGGCCGCAACTGATTTCGGCCTGAGCCGCTGGGAGCCTGCGACGCAGCAGTTCTCGACCTTCAGCCCGAAACCGAGAAGTTTGGTCCAGTACCGTTCGATCGCTGAGGACGCGAGCGGTGCGCTGTGGCTGGCGACGTCGTCACACGGCGTGCATCGTTTCGATCCACGCACGAGCACATTCAAAGTCTTCGATGCCGAGCTCCGCGCCGCGCACCCGCCCGGCCATCACCGCGTCAATTCGGTTCATGTCGACCGCGCGGGGACGGTGTGGGTTGCGACCTTCCGCGGACTGGGCAAGCTCGATCCTCGCGACGCGAAATTCGTCTCGTACGACTCGCACTCCGGGCTTCCCGCAGACACGGTCCTTGGCATCCTGGAAGAGGACGATGGACGTCTGTGGATCAGTACTCCAAACGGGCTGTCGAGGTTCGATCCGCGCGCCGAGACCTTCACGAACTATCACGCGTCGGATGGTCTGTTGACCGATCAGTTTGTTGCACCCGTCGTTGCCAAAAGCTCGAGCGGGGAGATGTTTTTCGGCTCGCAGAAGGGGCTGGTGGCGTTCTTCCCCGGGCATGTCACCGAGAGCAAGCATGCGCTGCCGGTGTTCTTGACCGACCTGCGCTTGTTCGGCGAGACGGTGCTGCCAGGAAGCGCATCGCTGAAGCAGCCCATCTGGTCGACTGCTTCACTCGATCTGGAATCGCGCAGCATCGTGTCATTCGACTTCGCTGCCCTGAACTATGTCGATCCGGCGCGCACGCGCTATCGCTACCGGCTCGATGGGCTCGAAACGAAATGGAACGAGATGGACAGCACCCGGCGCAGCGCGACGTACACCATGCTGCCGACTGGCGACTACACATTTCTGGTCCAGGCTCGCGGCGCCCGCGGAAACTGGAACGAAAGCGCGCTTGCGCTCAAGGTCCACGTTCCGCCGCCGTGGTATGCGACGTGGTATTTCCGGCTCCTGGCCGCTGCATTGCTGCTCACGATGCTCTGGCTCGCGCACCGCTTGCGTGTGCGCCAGTTGCGACGTCGTTTCGAGATCGCCATGTATGCGCGGCTCGGCGAGCGTTCTCGCATCGCGCGAGATCTGCACGACACGCTGCTGCAGACCTACCAGGCATCGCTGCTCTGGTTCCGTGCGGCCATCAACACATTGCCCGATCGGCCGCTCGAAGCGAAACAGCGGCTCGAGGTCGCTCTCGACCGAGCAGAGTCGGCGATCGTCGAAGGGCGCGAGGCCGTGCAGGGCCTGCGCGACTCAACTGTCGAGGTCAATCAACTCGCGGAGGCGATCGCTGCAATCGGCGCCGACTTGACGAATGCGCATGTCGCGGCCGGTGCGCCCGCCCTGGGCGTTGTGGTCGACGGAGCGTACCGCGGCTTGAATCCGCTGGTGCGCGAGGAGGTGTGGCGCATCGCAGGCGAGGCACTGCGCAACAGCTTCCGCCACGCCCACGCACGGCACATCACCGCCACGCTGCACTATGGAGCCCGGCAGTTCAGGCTGACGATCGTCGACGATGGCAAAGGCCTCGAAGAGGCGACGATCAAGGGCCAGCAGCCAACCAACCACTTCGGGTTGCCAGGCATGCGTGAGCGCGCCGCCGTCATCGGTGGGCAGCTGGACATCCGCAGCACGATCGGGCGCGGCACAGAGGTGGAACTCCGCGTGCCCGGCCGCAATGCCTACGAGGCCGCCGCGCGCAGCACTCGGCGATGGTGGGATGTATTCCGGCGCGAACGCGGGGCTTCGGAGAATGCGCACGCGCAAGGCAAGGGAGGCTGAGAGGCTGAGAGTATTTCGAACGTATTCGAGCGCTTGGGCGTGTCGGGATGGGGCTTCGATACGCCGCAGGCGTACCCTGCCTGAGGTACCGAAGGGTCAGCCTGAACGGAATTCGGTGCCCGCGACTTCAAGGCATGCACATCAGTTTGAATCGCACCCCTCTTTATGTGGACGAATGGCATGCCGCGTTCATCTGAACAAGAGGGCGATTCCCAAGAGTGAACCCAACACTGCGCCCTCTCAGGAAATAGAAGCAGCCAGTCCGGCTATCGCCTGGGCTTTGGCGTGGACATTGGCCAAGCTGATCGCGGCGGCGAAGAGTCGCTCGCGCTGGTCCACGTCCAGATGCGCCAATCCCGCGCCCAGTCCGGCTATCGCATAAGCCTTGGATCCGTCAATGCTAAGGCCGATGGTGGCGACGACGAGTTCCTCGCGCTGGCCCTCGCTCAGATGCGCCGCTCCCGCGCCCAGTCCGGCTATCGCTTGAGCTTTGAATCTCTCAATGCTCAGGCCAATGGTGGCGACGACGAGTTCCTCGCGCAGGTACTCGCTCAGATGCTCCGCTCCCGCGGCCAGCCCATTTATCGCTTCAGACTTGTGGCGACAGTAGTCGAAGCCGATGGCAGCGGCGACGAGTTTCTTGCGATCGGAATCGCTCAGATGCTCCGCTGCCTCGCCGAGTCCGGCTATCGCAGAAGCCCTGTCGTCGGCATCGGGGATGCGGATGGCAGCGGCGACGAGTCTCTTGCGCTGGGAATCGCTCAAATGTGCCATTCCGGTGCCCAATCCGCGTATCGCACGAGCCTGACGGGAGGAATCGCCATGTTCAATAGCGGCGACGACGAGCTGCTCGCGCTGGTCCTCGTTCAAATGTTCCATTCCTGCGGCCAGTCCGGCCATCGTATGAGCCTGGTAGTTAGCGGGGAGGTCGAGGGCAGCGGTGACGAGCTGCTCGCGCTGGTCCTCGTTCAAATGTTCCATTCCTACGCCCAGTGCGGCTAGGTGGATGCTCCCGGGGAGGCCGAGGGCAGCGGTGAAGAGGCGCTCGCGCTGGTCCACCTTCAGATGCGCCATTCCTGACCACACCAGTCCGGCTATCGCACCGGCCTTGTGGTCGTCATCGTCGAGGCCGATGGCAGCGGCGACGAGTCTCTCGCGCTGGGAATCTTTCAGATGCGCCGCTCCCGCGCCCAGTCCGACTATCGCATGGGCCTTGTCGCCGTCATTGGCGAGGGCGATGGCGGCGACGACGAGTGTCTCGCGCTGGGAATCGTTCAGATGCGCCGCGTTCGCGCCTAGCGCGTCTATCGCAGGAGCTTTTAGATTGTCCTCATCGAGGCCGATGGCAGCGGCGACGAGTCTCTCGCGCTGGCCCTCGCTCAGATGCGCCACTTTCGCGCTCAACGCGGCTATCGCATCGGCCTTGTCTATGCTATTGGCGAAGCCGATCGTGGCGGACACAAGGCGTTCTTGCTGCTCCGGCCCCAAAAGTTCGAGCGTCGACGCAAACTCCTTAACAAGCTTGGGGGTGAGCTGCCTGCAGTTGCTGACTTCACGTTCAGCGGCTTGCATCAGGCGGCCAAGCAGACGGTATTCGGGGAAGGAGTCGACTCCCTGCACCAGAGCCCGTAGAGCCTGAGACGTCCCCGACAGGGCGATCAGACTTCGGGCCTTCGAAGGTGCGTCGCTCGGCAAGTGGTCCAGGATCCGCAGCTGAAGCTCCGGTAGGAGCTGTGCGAAAGGTGCTGCTCCTGGCTCATAGGCGAACGGCAATTCATCGCCGATGTTGCCCGAGGTATCGGTCCCTGGCCGCGGCAAGTGCGCGTCTGAAGTCGCTTCGTGCACCAAGTGCAGCCTTGCTGTAGGCAGCGGACTGGACGGGCCGATGTGCGGCGCGACAGGGTTGGCGTTGGACAACGGGACGTCGACGCCACTCGGTGGCAGCAAGCCGGCTTGGCGTGGCGCGACATCAGCACGATCGTCCCCAGCCACATATCCCGAGTCCGTACGCCGGCGAAGCGCCGCGGGTGCGTCGAGTTGAGTTGACGAGGGCCCCGGGACTGATGAGCCTTCGCTCGTGGGCGAAGCCGCGTCTGCCGTTTGTTTGCCGGCCCTGTCAATTCGTCTCATGTGCCCGTCCTCGGTGAAGAAGCAACAATCGTATGGTGCGGATGCACCGGGTGTACGGCACGCCACGAAGTGCTCTATAAAAAAACGAAGCGCCTTGGCCGGCTCGACGAAGACGCTGTCGCGCCAGCTTCCTCGCCCGTCGAGGCTGATGGCGATGCTGGGCGTCTGCAGTTGCTTTGAAAAGCAGAACTTTTGTGCGTGTCGAACTTGACGGCGGGCGCACTGGGTATCGCGGCGTGCCGCATCGGCAATCTCTCGCTGCTGTTCGATGGCCTTGAAGTCAACGTGGGGCTGGCTGGCGCAAGCTACCCGGCACTCTTTTCGCGACATGGTGCTGCCATGCCTCCCCACCCTGAGTTCACCCTGGTCGAACGAATGCTTGAGTGGGAACCTTGTTTGCTATGGGTCGAGAACATAGCCCTCACGCGCATGTGCGGATACCCATGAAACCCCTGATCTTTTGCAAGGACCTGGTCAAGCTCCTCGACGTCGAACATCATGCGGTGGCGACAGGACTCATCGAGTGCGGCGTACCGCGTGATGACCTGACGCCGCCCGCGGCGCACCAGAGCGACCACAACTGCTTCATGGTGCCGCGCGACGCACAAGAGAAGAAAAGCGGCCACCTGACGCTGTCGGCAATTCGTTCCGCTACCACGCGACCGAGCCGCCGGCTATGCGGCTGGACCAAGTGAAGCTGACGCCGTGACAACTCCTCACCGGGTCGCCGCCGCAGTCACAGCAGCCGTAGCAATCGGCACCACGTCTTTTGCGCTGGCGGCTGCTCCCGCCGACGGCGACTGGCCGATGGCTGCACATGACTACTCGAACACGAGGTATAGCCCGCTGGGCGAGATCACGGCAGCCAACATCGACAAGATGCAGCCCGCATGGACCTTTTCGACCTCGGTCGACAGGGGCCACGAAGGTGTGCCGATCGTCGCAGACGACACCCTGTTCATCGTGACGCCATTCCCGAATCGGGTGATCGCATTCGATGTGTCCAAGCCTGGAGCGACCATCAAGTGGACCTTCGAGCCCAAGCCAGACCGTGGCGCGCAAGGCGTTGCCTGCTGTGATGTGGTGAACCGCGGCGCCGTCTACAACGATGGCCGGCTGTTCTTCGACACGATTGACAACCAAGTCATTGCGCTCGACGCCGCGAATGGCAAGGAAATCTGGCGTGTGCGCCTCGGCAGTTTTACCAGCGGCCAATCAATGACGATGTCGCCCCTCGTCGTCAAAGGGCAGGTGCTGGTCGGCAACAGCGGCGCTGCCTTTGGCGTTCGCGGCTTCATCGCCGCGATCGATGCAGGCAAGGGCCGCGAAACCTGGCGCGCCTGGAGCACCGGACCCGACAAGGACGTGCACATCGGCCAAGGCTTCTCGCCCTTCTATGCCGCCGACCGGGGCACCGACCTCGGCGTCAGCACCTGGCCGCCCGATGGCTGGAAGACTGGCGGTGGCACCGTCGATGGCTGGCTGTCCTATGACGCCGAGCTCGACCTGGTATTCCACGGTACCGGCCGTCCCGCGCCACGCAACCCGCTTCAGCGCCCGGGTTCGAACAAGTGGACAAGCACGCTCTTCGCGCGCCGCCCGGCCACAGGCGACGCGGTGTGGGCCTACCAAATGAGCCCGAATGATCGCCATGGCTACGACGGCAGCAACGAAAACGTGCTCGTCGAGCTGCCGCTGGCCGGGCGCCAGCGCAAGCTGCTGATGCACCCTGATGGCAATGGTCACATCTACGTGATTGACCGCGCGAGCGGCGAACTCGTGTCGGCCGACCCCTTCGTGTTCGTGTCCACCTCGCAGGGCGTCGACCGCGCCACCGGCGCGCTTGCCTACCGAGCGGCCCAGCCGCCGCCGGCGGGGCGCGTGGTGCGCGACAGTTGCCCGGGCTCGGCCGGCGCCAAGAACTGGCAACCGGGGGCATGGTCGCCCCGCACGCGGCTGCTCTACCTGCCGGTGCAGAACCTGTGCGAGGACACGGCCTTCTTCGCGGCCAGCCAGATTGCCGGAACACCTTACCTCGGCGCCGAGGCCAAGATGCATCCGCACCGCGGCGAGGCACGCGGCGCCTTCATCGCCTGGGATCCCATCGCACGGCGCAAGGTGTGGTCCATCGCCGAGCGCTTCCCGGTGTGGAGCGGCGCGCTCGCCACTGCTGGCGACCTGGTGTTCTACGGCACGATGGATGGCTGGCTGAAGGCGGTCGACGCGCGCAACGGGCGCGAGCTCTGGAAGTACAAGGCTGTCTCGGGCATCGTCGGGCAGCCGATGTCTTACCGCGGTGGTGACGGCCATCAGTACGTCGCAGTGCTGGCCGGCGTCGGCGGCTGGGCGGGCCTCATCGTGTCCAACGCCCTCGATGCGCGCGACGGCACGGCCGCTGGTGGCTTCGTCAACGCCATGAAGGACCTGCCCAAGGTCACGGGCAAGGGTGGCATGCTGTATGTCTTCCGTATTCCTTAGTGCAGTGTTTCGCGCCATGCGGAACTTGATGGTGAAACGCAGTACCAGGCTCGCCGTCATAGGTGCCACCGCCCTGGGGCTGCTCGTCGGCTTCTCCGGCTGCGAACGCGAGGCACGCCGCTTTGCCGCCGCCCCCAGACCACCCGACGCACGCGCGCAGGCCGAGAGCCTCTCCCAGCAGCAGGCGGGCCCCGCCGGCCCGGGCATGCGCGAAGCCGCGGCGGCGGGTGGCTACGCCGAGGACAACGCCTACACACTGGCCCAGGGCAAGCTCTACTACCGCTGGTTCAACTGCGTTGGCTGCCATGCGCAAGGCGGTGGCGGCATCGGCCCTGCGCTGATGGATGCCAGCTGGATCTACGGCAAGGAACCAGGTGACGTCTTCACGACCATCATGGACGGGCGTCCCAACGGCATGCCCTCATTCCGCGGCCGGCTGCCCGAGCAGCAGGCTTGGCAGCTCGTGGCCTACGTGCGCTCGCTGTCGGGCCTGGTGTCCGGCGACGCGGCCACCAACCGGGGCGACACCCTGGCCGGCGGCCAACCCGAATACCTGCGCGATCCGCTCCCGCCCGAGGACAAGAAGCGGTGATGCCGATGAACGACGCGCTGCATGCCGCCGGCCCGCAGGCTGCCTGGATCGGGCAGCTGTGGTGGTTCACTCTGTGGCTGTGCGTGGCCGTGTTCGTCGCCCTGATGGCGGCTCTCGCGTGGGCGCTCTGGCGTGCACGCCGGCCCGCGGGTGCGATGCCGCAGCCGGCGCCGCCCTCGGCCGGCGCCGAACGCCTGGCACGGCGGTGGGTCAGCGCGGCCGTTCTGCTGTCGTCGTTGCTGCTCATGGGCCTGCTGGCAGCCAGTGTGCTCACCGACCAGAGGCTGGCGACGCTATCGCTTGACGGTGCGCTGCAGATCCGCGTCACCGCGCACCAGTGGTGGTGGGAAGTGGAGTACGAAGACCCGCGGCCTGACCGAGTGTTCCGCACTGCCAATGAGATCGTGATTCCAGTCGGCCGCTCGGTGGTGATCACGCTGCTGGCCGACGACGTCATCCACAGCTTCTGGGTGCCGAACCTGCATGGCAAGAAGGACATGATTCCCGGCCGCACGGCGACGATCCAGCTGCGAGCTGACCGTGCCGGCACCTATGTCGGGCGCTGCGCAGAGTATTGCGGGCTGCAGCATGCCTTCATGGCCTACGACGTCGTCGCGCTGCCGGCCGACCGCTTTGCCGCCTGGCAGGAGCACCAGCTCACGCCCGCGCCCGAGCCGGCCGGAGCTGCCGCACGACGCGGCCACGAGCTGTTCCTGACTGGCAGTTGCATGTTGTGCCACGCGGTGCAAGGCACGAGCGCGAACGGCAGACGTGCACCCGATCTCACCCATTTCGCGAGCCGGGCCAGCATCGGTGCAGGCCAGATCGCCAACACTTCGCAGGCGCTGGCGCAGTGGATCGAGGATCCCCAGAAGCTCAAGCCTGGCGTCAACATGCCCGCCCATCTGCTCCCACGTGAAGACCTGGCGGCACTGGTGGAATACCTGGAGACCTTGCGATGAGCAGCGACCATGCGCGCGCCGAACTCGAGCGCACCTGGCGCGATCCCGCGACGCTGAAGGGCTGGATCTGCACGCTGGACCACAAGGCCATCGGCCGTCGCTTTATCGTCACCGCGCTCTTATTCTTCGCCGCTGGCGGCGTGCTGGGCGGACTGATGCGCCACCAGCTGTCGGAGCCCGGAAAAACCATGCTCGGCCCGGACCTCTACAACCAAGTGTTCTCGATGCACGGCACGACCATGATGTTCCTGTTCGCCGTGCCGGTGATGCAGGGCATCGGGCTGTACTTCGTTCCACTGATGATCGGCACGCGCAACACCGCCTTTGCGCGCATGACCGCCTGCTCGTACTGGGTGTACCTGATCGGCGGGCTGACGCTCTTCACCGGCTTCGCCCTCAATACGGGAGCCGATGCTGGCTGGTTCGCCTACGTGCCGCTGTCTGGCCCCGAACACGGTTTCGGCAAGCGTGCCGACTTCTGGAACGTGCTGGTCAACTTCACCGAAGCGATGGGTCTGATGGTGGCAGTCGACCTCACCACCACCGCGCTCAAGATGCGCACGCCCGGCATGTCGCTACAGCGCATGCCCTTGTTCGTTTGGGCGACGCTTGTCAGCTCGATCATGATCATCTTTGCCATGCCGACCGTGATGCTCGGGGCCAACCTCGTGCAGTTCGACCGCATGGCTGGCACGCACTTCTTCAATGCGGCGGAAGGCGGCGATGTGCTGCTGTGGCAGCACGTGTTCTGGTATTTCGGGCACCCGGAGGTTTACTTCATCTTCATCCCGGCGCTGGGCTTCATCTCGGCCATCATTCCCACCTTCGCACGCCGCCCGATGTTCGGCCATACCGCCATCGTGCTGTCGCTGATCGCCACCGGCTTTCTGTCGTTCGGGCTGTGGGTGCATCACATGTACGCCACCAACGTGCCCGAGCTTGGCAAGAGCTTTTTCACGGCGATGAGTTTCATGATCGCCATCCCGTCGGCGGTGCAGCTGTTCTGCTGGATCGCCACGCTATGGACCGGGCGCGTGGCGATGAAGTCGCCGCTGCTGTTCATCGTGGGCTTCTTTGTCACACTGGTGATCGGCGGCCTGACCGGCATCATGCTCGGCTCCGTGCCTCTGGACCTTCAAGTGCACGACACGCAGTTCGTGGTGGCACACCTGCACTACGTGCTCATCGGCGGCGCGCTGTTCCCGCTGTTCGGCGCCGTGTACTACTGGTTCCCGAAGGTGTATGGGCGCATGTTGAACGAGCGCCTGGGTCGGTGGCATTTCTGGCTGTTGTTCATCGGCTTCAACCTCACGTTCTTCCCGCTGCACGTGCTCGGGCTGGACGGCATGCCGCGCCGCATTTACACCTATTCGGCCGACAGCGGCTGGGGACCGCTCAACTTTCTGTCGTGGATCGGCGCCATGATCGACGACCTCGGCCTGGCCCTGTTCATCCTCAATGTGCTTCGCACCTTCTGGAAGGGCGAGCGGGCGTCCGATAACCCCTGGGGCGCAGGCACGCTCGAATGGGCAACGAGTTCGCCCCCGCCCCCCTACAACTTCGAACGCCTGCCGGTCGTCGCGTCGCTCGAGCCGCTGTGGTCACCGCCCGCCGAGGGCCCGCGCGAAGTGGTGGGATTGGCCACCAACTCCCGCGAGGGCCTGGTGACCACTGTGCTCGACGCGCTGCCCGACGTGCGCTACAGCTACCCCTCGCCGAGCATCTGGCCGGTGGTGGCGGCATTCGGCGTCGGCTTGTGGCTGATCTGGTCCATCTTCTCCAACAAGGGCATGTTGATCGGGCTCATTCTGCCCAGCATCGCGTTCATCGCATGGTATTGGCCGAGCCAGAAGGAAGCCGCCGAGGAACTCGCATTGGAGAAGCGGCCATGAGGCGCGAGGCAATGCCAGCCAGCGTTTCGGCAGTGCAGCGGGGGAATACGCTGGACGTGTCCAATCTGCCCAGCTACGGCTTCGGCACCCGCAGCCTGATGTGGTGGGGCACCGTGGGAATGTGCGCGATCGAAGGCATGGCCTTCGGTTTCATGATCCTCATCTATTTCTACTTGCGAAGCCTGTCCGACACCTGGCCGGCAGGCGGGGCAGCGCCGGACCTGCTGTGGGGCACGGTCAACCTGGGCCTCATCCTGGCAAGTGCCATTCCAAACTACTTCGCCGACCGCGCGGCCATCGACCAGGACTTGCCGAAGGTGCGGATGATGCTCGTGCTCGGTGTGCTGTTCGGCTTGGCGCTGTGCGGCGTGCGCTGGCTGGAGTTCACGGCGCTCAACGTGCGCTGGGACGACAGTGCCTATGGGTCGGTGGTGTGGATGCTGCTGGGCCTGCACACCTTCAATCTGGTCACCGACGTGGTCGACACCATGGTGCTCACGGCAGTCATGTTCAAGCAGCCGCTGGAAGGCAAGCGCTACGTCGACGTTGCCGAGAATGCGGGCTACTGGACGTTCATCGTTGTCACCTGGATTCCGATCTATGCGGTGGTGTACTTTGGCGCGAGGTTCTAGCGCAGCGACGTTAAAGGCGCATGGCTCCATGAATGTCTGGTTCGCCCTCTTGGTCGTGCCCACGCTGGCGTTGGCCGATCAGGCCATCGCGTACGCCGCCGTCGGCTGGGTTTGCGCCCACGGCCAGCCTTTCGTGCTCCAGGCGTTCCACGCGCTCTTCCTTGCCATCGCGGCAGCCGGCACGGTGCCGGCGTTCCGACTGTGGGCAGCCACACGCGCTGCTGCGACGGAAACCGCGCAGCGGCAGCACTTCCTGGCCGGCCTCGCAGTGGCGGCGGCCGCGCTGTCGGTGCTGGTCTGCGCCGCCATGTGGATGACGACATGGGTCATCTCACCGTGCGTCCAATGAGCGGCATCGCGGTCGGCGCGGGCGTTGGCATCGCGCTGGCACTGGCGCCGCTGGCGTGCGCGGCGCACCATGAGAGTGTCGGCGGCACGTCGTGCGGCCGCGTCGCGCTCGAAGCGCTCCTCGCTTTGCTGCTGCTGGCCTGCGCCGCTGGCTATGCGGCAGGCGTGGCGCGGCTATGGCGCCATGCGGGCAGAGGCCGCGGCATCGGCAGGACCGACGCCGTTCGCTTTGCCCTTGGCTGGATCACGCTGGCCGCGGCCTTGTTCTCGCCGATCGACACGTTTGCAGAGCGCTCGTTCGCACTTCACATGGTCCAGCATGAGCTGCTCATGGTCGTCGCCGCGCCGCTGCTGGTTGCGTCGCGAACTTTCGAGGCGTGGATTTGGGCACTGCGCGGCCGCAGTGGGTTGCGAACGCTGGCCGTCATCGGATCCGCGTGGCGATGGCTGGCCGCGCCGAGCAGGGCGTGGTGGCTGCATGCCGCGGCGCTCTGGCTCTGGCACGTGCCGAACTTCTTCGCTGCTGCGCTGGAGAACGACGGCCTCCACGCGCTGCAGCACCTGTCGTTCTTCGGCTCCGCGCTCCTGTTTTGGTGGGCGGTGCAGGGCCGCGGGCACCGAGTACGGGAAGGCACGGCCCTGACGTTGCTTCTCACCACCATGCTGCACATGAATGCACTGGGCCTGTTGCTGACCTTTTCCCCGGATGCGTGGTACGCGCAGGGCCAGTCCCCGCTGTTCGGCTTGAGCGCGCTGGAGGATCAACAGCTCGGTGGCCTCGTGATGTGGATGCTCGGCGGCATGGCTTACGTCATCGCCGGCTTGCGCGTGGCCGCGCGCTGGCTGGCGCCGCAGCGGCAGGCTCACCGAATCTGAGAGGCTGTCGCACGCCGTTTGCTGGGCAAGGCCATCGGTTGAATGAAGGAGTACCCCATGAGCGAACGTCCTGAAGCACGCGGCGAGCCGTCGCGCCAAGTGAAGATTGAGCCGTTCAAGCGGGCCTCAGGCGGATGGACCTCGGTGAAAGAGGTGGCCCATGCGCTGGTGCAGGCCCACATCCCCCTGGCGGGCTCGCAGGTGCTGATGAAGCAGAACAAGGTCGACGGCTTCGCCTGCGTCAGTTGTTCCTGGGCCAAGCCGGCGAAGCCGCACCCGTTCGAGTTCTGCGAGCACGGCGCCAAGGCGACGGCCTGGGAGCTCACCAAGGACCGCGCGGCGCCGGAGTTCTTCGAGCAGCACAGCCTGAGCGAACTCGAACAATGGAGTGACCACGCGCTCGAGGTCACCGGCCGCCTGACCACTCCGCTGCGCTGGGACAAGGTCAGCGACCGATATCTGCCAGTGTCGTGGCAGGCCGCTTTAGACGAGATCGGCCACGAGCTTCGGCAGCTGGACCCGGCCGCATCGGTGTTTTACGCCTCGGGCCGAGCCTCGCTGGAGGCGTCGTACATGTGGCAACTGCTGGCGCGCTTGTACGGCAACAACAATCTGCCCGACAGCTCCAACATGTGCCACGAGAGCACCTCTACCGGCCTGCCGGAATCACTCGGCGTGCCGGTTGGCACGGTCACGCTTGACGACTTCGAGCACACCGACGGCATCATCTACCTCGGCCACAACGTGGGTACCAACGCGCCGCGCATGTTGCACTCGCTGGAGGATGCACGGCGCCGCGGGGTGGAGCTGATCACCTTCAACCCCTTGCGTGAACCCGGCCTGTTGCAGTTCGCCAATCCGCAATCGCCGCTGGAGATGCTGACCCCGAAAGAGGTTCAGATCAGCACGCAGTACCACCAACTGCGAGCAGGCGGCGACCTGGCCGCGCTGAGTGGGCTGTGCAAGTGGCTGATCGAGGCCGATGCACTGGACCATGCATTCATTCGCGAGCACACGCATGGGTTCGACACCTTTGCCCAACGCATGCGCGCACTGAGCTGGGAAGAGATCGAGGCGGGGTGTGGGCTGCTGCGTGGCGACCTCGCTGCGGCGGCGCAGGTGCTGGCGCGCTGCAAGCGGCTCATCGCCATCTACGGCATGGGCCTCACACAGCAACGCAACGGCGTGCTCAACGTGCAGATGGTGGCCAACCTGCTGCTGCTTGGTGGGCACATGGGGGTGCCGGGCACTGGCATCCTGCCGGTGCGTGGCCATTCCAACGTGCAAGGACAGCGCACGGTGGGCATCACCGAAAAGCCCGAGAAGGCCAACGTCGAGCGGCAGGCTGCGCTTTACGGCTTTGAGCCTCCCCGCCGCAAGGGTCTCAACGTGGTGGAGGCGGCCCAGGGCATGGTCGACGGCTCGGTGAAGGCCATGGTCTGCCTGGGTGGCAACCTGCTGCGTGCGCTGCCCGATACCACGCGCATCGAGCCTGCATGGCGGCGGCTGCGGCTTTCAGTGCAGGTGGCGACCAAGCTCAACCGCAGCCACGTGCTGCACGGCGAGGTCGCTTTCCTGCTGCCCTGCCTGGGGCGCATCGAAATCGACCGTCAGGCCGGCGGCGAGCAGGTCGTGACGATGGAGGACAGCACGGGCTGCATCCACGCCTCACGCGGCCAAGCCGAACCGGCAGGCGAGCAGTTGCTCAGTGAGCCGGCCATCATTGCCGGCATTGCGAAGGCGACGCTGCCGCCACGTGACAGCGTGCCATGGGGCGAGTGGGTGGCCGACTATTCACGCATACGGCGCCAGATCGAGCTCACCTTTCCCGAAATTTTTCATGATTTTGAGCAGCGCATGCACCAGCCCGGCGGTTTCCATCGGCCGTTGGGCGCCCGACACCGCGAATGGAAGACTGCCACCGGCAAAGCGAACTTCATCACTCCGGACACGTTGGACGAAGATCCCGACATGCCCACGGCGGCGGGTACCTTGCGGCTGACCACGGTGCGCAGCTTCGACCAGTTCAACACAACGGTGTATGGCTACCACGATCGTTACCGCGGCATCCACGGCACGCGCATGGTGCTGCTGATGAACACGCAGGATATGGACGAGCGAGGTCTCGAAGAAGGCGCACTCGTCGCGGCGGAGACCGTGGCCGACGACGGCGTGCAGCGAGTGGTAGATGGGCTGCGGGCGACGAAGCACGACATTCCGCGAGGCTGCGTCGCCGGATACTATCCAGAGTTGAATCCGCTGGTGCCCTTGTGGCACTACGCCAAGGGCAGCATGGTCCCGGGATACAAGTGCGTACCCATCAGGGTCACTTCGTCCAGTGCATGAATACCAGTGCGAACTGATCCAGCATGGCCTCTTCCTCACATCGCTCGGTGGCAGGTCCGCGCAGCGGCAACCCGGATGCGTTGCTGATACTGGACATGATCAGTTGCTGGGACTTTCCCGACGCCGATCGGCTATTACCCCAGGCGATGCGAATCACCGCCCCAATCGCGCGCCTTCGCTCAAGAGCTCATCGCCATGGCGTGCCAATCATCTATTGCAATGACAACCGGGGGCAGTGGCGTTCGGACTTCCGACAACAAGTCTCGCTGAGTCTGGACGCCAAGAATGCAGCACGCGACATCACTCGAGTTCTGCTTCCCTGCGAAGAGGATTACTTTGTGCTGAAGCCTCGGCACTCCGCTTTCTATGCCACGCCCTTGCAGCTGCTCTTGCAAACGTTGGAGGTGCGGCGGATTGTGCTCGCGGGCGTGACCAGCGACCAGTGCGTTCTCGTCACCGCCATGGATGCGCGCATCCGCGAGTTCGAGGTGGTCGTTCCGTCGGATACCTGCGCCACGCACGACGCTCTTCGACAGAAGTGTGCTTTGAGCCAGTTTGGCAAGGCTTTGGAGGTACCCACGCCTGTCAGCTCTGCCGTACGCTGGAACTCACTTGGTCGGAGCTAATGCAGTGTTGGACGAAGCCGCTACGCGGAGCAAACCCAAGCCGCTCGGCTATCTCGTAAGGTGGAGATTCACGCACTCGATTCTGAGGCGTGAATCAGATCCACTCA
>JAJKJU010000087.1 GCA_021153565.1 Rhizobacter sp. | reverse complement strand
CCCCAGCCCTCTCCCCGAAGGGGCGAGGGAGCAATACAGGCCAGCTCGCTGTGGCCCGCTTCGAAGTAATGCATTGCGGCTCCCTCTCCCCCGGCGGGGGGTCTCCCAGAGGGAGAGGGAGTAATGCGCAGCCCTCTCGCGGGAGACGGAGTAATGCAGTGACTCCGCTATGCACGTTCATATCTCACTGCTCCCTTCACATACACCGTCACCAGATTCCTGTCATCCGACAGCGTGAGCCATGCGAACACTCTCTCGTGCAAGGCTTGCGCCAGCTCATGCCGGCGTTGCGCGACGGGGCCCAATGCCCAGTCCCACACGCACACGTCCGCCGTGCATCCGGTGCTCAGCGATCCGATCTCGTCGCCCAGACCCAAGGCCGCGGCAGCCCCGAGTGTCGCGCCATGCAAAGCCCTCCATGCTGTCAGTCGTTCCCCTTGCAAGGCTTGGACCTTGTACGCGTCCAATAGCGTGCGCTGCATCGACAGACTGGTGCCCCCGCCCACATCAGTCGACACGCTCACCGCAACGCCCGCATCTTCCGCAGCCCGCCAGTTGAAGAGGCCGCTGCCGAGGAACAGGTTGGACGAGGGGCTGTGCGAGATCTGTGCGCAGTTGTCGCGCAGCGAGGCGCGGTCGGCTTCGTCGAGCCAGATGCCATGGGCGAAAACGCCACGGGCGTTGAGCAAGCCAGCGCGCTCGTAGACGTCGAGGTAGCTGCGCGCCTCGGGGAAGAGTTCATGCACCCATTTCACCTCGGCACGGTTCTCGGCCAAATGGGTCTGCATGTAGGCAGCAGAGTAGGCAGTGCAAAGTTGCCCGGCCATGGCAAGTTGGCTGGGCGTGCTCGTCGGCGCGAATCGCACGGTCACCGCATACGCAAGCCGATCGACGCCGTGCCAGCGGTCGATGAGGTCCACGCAGTCCTTCGCGCCGAAGTCAGGCGCTTCATCGCGCAGCCCTTCGGGCGCGTGGCGGTCCATCAGCACCTTGCCGGTGATGAGCCGCATGCCGCGCTCGTGCGCAGCAGCGAAGAGCGAGTCGGCGCTGACCTTGTGAACAGTCGGAAAGACCACCGCGCTCGTCGTCCCATGACACAGCAATGCATCGAGAAACCTCGCCGCGCCCGCCTCGGCCTCGACAAGATCTCCATAGCGGCGTTCCGCAGGAAAGGTGTAGGTGTTGAGCCAGTCAAGCAACTCGCTACCGTGGCTTGCGATCACGTCAAGCTGCGGGCTATGCACATGGGTGTCGATGAAACCCGGCATGACAAGCTGCCCTCGGTGGTCGCGCCGCACCCAGCTCGAATCGGGTGCCTGATCGCCGGGCTGGGCACCGACGATGCGGCCGCCTTCGATCAGCAGCCAGTGGTCTTCCCGAAAGCGCACTGCTGGCGATTCGACGACGCCCCATTCAGGCTTGGACGTGAAGTCGAGCAGGTCGCCGCGCAAGGCAATGCGCTGCGGCGAGGCGGCAGCCTCGAGGGCCACGGCTTGGTCGGCCAGGGTGTCAGTGAGGGTGTCGGTCAGGACCGCAGGCAAGTCGACTTCGAGATTCATTCCCACCTCGTTGGCGTCGGATGTTTAATATGCATCGAAACGGGTTCACAGGCTGAGAGGCTGAGCGTGTCCGAGCAGCACGTCAACAGCGCCTGAGCTACGCACAGCGCAGCCACGTGGGCGAGCATTTGCAACGACGAGCAAGGGTCTTTGCATCGAAATACTCTCAACCTCCCAGGACTTGTGCCGCAAGCTTCCCTCATGTCGTCTTCGCAAGCCATTCGCATCTATCACCGCGGCCGCATCGCGGATGTCAACGACGTTTCCCCGACACGCACAGTGCTCGATTGGCTTCGGGAAGACGCCCACTGCCCCGGGACCAAGGAAGGCTGCAACGAAGGCGATTGTGGTGCATGCACCGTCGTGATCGGCACCTCGCGCCAGCATGGCACCGGACCGCTGGATTTGCAGACCGTCAACGCCTGCATGCAGTTCGTGCCCACGCTGCACGGGAAGGCCCTGTTCACCGTCGAAGACTTGAAGTATTTGGCTGGCGGCGGGCTCCATCCCGTGCAACAGGCGATGGTCGAGTGCCATGGATCGCAGTGCGGTTTCTGCACCCCAGGCTTCGTGATGTCCCTGTGGGCGGCTTACGAACGGCACATGGGAGCGGGGACTCGGCCGGATCGTAGGCAGTTGGCAGATGAACTGGCCGGGAATTTGTGCCGCTGCACGGGGTACCGACCGATTCTGGATGCTGGCGCACGGATGTTCGAATTGCCTGCCGTGCGGCTGGATGCCCAGGCCGTGGCCCAAGCGCTGCGTGCCATAGACCGTTCTCCACGTTCGCACGGGGCGAATTTTCACGTGCCGATCACCGTGGACGAACTCGCCGCGATGTGCGAAAGCATGCCGAAGGCACGCCTGCTCGCCGGCAGCACCGACATCGGCGTCTGGGTCAACAAGCAGTTCCGCGAGTTGGGCGATGTGATCTACCTGGGTGACGTCGCGGCGCTCCAGCGCATCGAAGAGCGCGACGGCGAACTTCACATCGGGGCGGGTGCATCGTTGGAAGCCGCGTGGGACTCGCTGGCGTCGCGCATGCCGGTACTTGCCGAGATGTGGATTCGATTCGCGTCGCCGCCGATCCGTCACGCAGGCACCATGGGCGGCAACGTCGCCAACGGCTCGCCGATCGGCGATGCGCCGCCGGCACTGATGGCGCTCGATGCGCAGCTCGAGTTGCGCAAGGGCTCGCGCGTTCGCCGCATGCCTCTCGATGCGTTCTACGTCGATTACATGAAGAATCGGCTGGACCCGGGCGAGTTCCTTCAGACCATCGTCGTGCCGCTGGCGGCAATGAAACGGCAGATGCGCGCCTACAAGATCAGCAAGCGATTCGACAGCGACATCTCGGCCGTGTGTGCGGCGCTTGCGGTCGAAGTGAATGCGGGCGTGGTACGTGAGGCACGTCTGGCCTTCGGCGGGATGGCTGCAGTGGTCAAGCGTGCGGCGGCGGCCGAGGCCGCACTCGTGGGCAAGCCGTGGTCGCAAGACACCGTTGATGCTGCCATGACCGCACTGGAAACGGACTTCACGCCTTTGACGGACATGCGGGCCAGTGCCGGGTACCGGATGCGGGTCGCACGCAATCTACTGCAGCGGTTTTGGCTGGAGACGCAGGCAGTTTCTGCGGAACAGCCCCCCAGCGAAGAGAGATCACCGGCGCCGCAACTTGCCTTGATGAGCGTCAAGGAATCTGGCGGAGAGGTCGGTGTCACGAGACCTCATGAATCCGCTCACCTGCACGTCACGGGCGAGGCGCGATATGTGGACGATCTCCCTGAACTCGCAGGCACCTTGCATTGCGCGCTCGGCTTGTCGCCGATGGCGAGCGGCCGCATCAGCCGCATGGCGCTCGAGCGCATTCGTGCCATGCCTGGCGTGGTGGATGTGATCGCGGCACAAGACATCCCGGGCGAAAACGACTGCGGCCCGATCGTGCACGACGATCCCATCCTGGCCGACGGCGAATTGCGCTACCTCGGACAGCCGGTCTTCGCAGTCATTGCACAAACACGAGATGCGGCGCGGCGCGCTGCGGCGAAGGCAAGCGAGGTGCTGAGCATCGAACCCACCACACCCGTGCTCAGCCCGCGCGAGGCCCACGCGAAAGGCCGCTACGTTCTGCCACCGATGCACTTGTCTCGCAGTTCAAGCGCCAAAGGTGCACAGGCAGCCATCGCATCCGCGCCGCATCGACTGAAAGGCACCCTGTCCGTGGCCGGGCAGGAACAGTTCTACCTCGAGGGCCAGATCAGCTACGCCGTACCGCAGGAAGACGGCGGCATGGTGGTTCATTGCTCGACGCAGCATCCGAGCGAGATGCAGCACCTCGTTGCCCGCGCCATCGGGGGACGTTCGCATCATGTGCGCGTTGAATGCCGCCGCATGGGCGGTGGCTTCGGCGGCAAGGAATCGCAGTCGGCACTTTTCGCCTGCGTGGCGGCCGTCGCGGCACGGCGAACAATGCGGCCCGTGAAGCTGCGCGCCGATCGCGACGACGACTTTCTCATCACCGGGCGACGGCATTGCTTCGAATACGACTACGAAGCCGGCTACGACGACGAGGGCCGCCTGCTCGGCTGCGAAGTGACGCTGATCTCGCGCGCGGGGCACTCGGCCGATCTGTCGGGTCCTGTGATGACCCGCGCGCTGTGCCACGTCGACAACGCCTACTGGCTGCCTGAGGTGGCCATGCACGGATATTCGGCCAGGACCGACACGCAAAGCAACACCGCCTTCCGCGGCTTCGGCGGGCCGCAGGGCGCGATCGTCACCGAGGCCATGCTCGACAGCATTGCTCGGGCGATCGGGCGCGATCCGCTCGACGTGCGGCGCATCAATTTCTACGGCATCTCCGACAACAACGTGACACCGTACGGACAGAAGATCGAGGACAACGTCATCCACGAGATCGTGGCAGAACTGGAGCGAACGAGCGACTACCGATCACGACGCAAGCAGATCACCGCGTTCAACGCCAGCAGCCAGACGCGCAAACGCGGCATCGCGCTCACGCCGGTCAAGTTCGGCATCAGCTTCAATCTGAAGCACCTCAACCAGGCAGGCGCGCTGGTGCACGTCTACACCGACGGCTCCATCCTCGTGAACCACGGTGGCACGGAGATGGGCCAGGGCCTGCACACCAAGGTGGCGCAGGTGGTGGCGCATGAACTGGGTGTGAACCTGGAGCGGGTTCGCGTGACGGCCACCGACACGCACAAGGTCGTCAACACCTCGGCCACTGCCGCGTCTTCGGGCAGTGACTTGAACGGCAAGGCCGCGCAAGACGCGGCACGGCAGATACGCGAGCGTCTGGTGGAGGTGGCGGCAAGGCAGCTTGATTGCGATGCGAGTGCGGTCAGTTTCGCCAACAACGCAGTGCATGCGGGCGAACACAGCATGCCGTTTGAAACCCTCGTTCACCACGCCTACGAGTCACGCGTGCAACTCTGGTCCGACGGCTTCTACGCCACGCCCGGACTGCACTGGGACCGCGACAAGCTGCAAGGCCGTCCGTTCTACTACTTCGCGTACGGTGCGGCGGTCAGCGAGGCGGAGGTGGAAGTCCTGACCGGTGAGAGCAAAGTGCTGCGTGCCGACATCCTTCACGACGTCGGGCGATCGTTGAATCCTGCAGTTGACATCGGCCAGATCGAAGGCGCTTTCATTCAAGGCATGGGCTGGCTCACGATGGAAGAGCTGGTGTGGCATCCGCAAACAGGCATGCTGTCGACGCACGCCCCCAGCACCTACAAGATCCCGACGGCCAACGATTGCCCGCCCGTGTTCAACGTCCGGCTGTTCGACAACGCCAACGTCGAGGACAGCATTCACCGCAGCAAGGCAGTCGGCGAGCCGCCCCTTCTGCTGGCCTTCTCGGCCTTCTTCGCGATTCGAGATGCGGTGTCTGCTGTGGGCGGGCATCGCGTCGATCCGCCGATGCGGGCACCGGCGACGGCGGAAGCGGTGCTCGATGCGATTGATGCGGTTCGGGCTGCGAGAACGTAGCTTGAATTCGGATGCAGCTTGCTGGGCATCACTATCCGGGGCAACCCACCGGGTCATTACCAATCCATGACCACGAACGGTAGCGTGCACATTCCCACTCAGAGGCTCACTCAGAGGCTGAGAGTTTTTCGAGCTTGCCCGAGCAGCACGTCAAAAGGCGCCTGATCTAGGCGCAAAGCGCAGCCATAGCCTGGCTATAGCGAGCATTTGCAACGACGCGCAGGGACCTCTTGGCGTGATGAGCGGGCATGATCGAAATACTCTCAGCCTCTCAGAGACGATAGTGGCATCGGTCATGCCATTGCCAAGATCGCGTGTACTGGTCGCCGGGACTCATTGCACGACAGAGCCATCGCGTAGGTGGACATGACTTCGCGTTGAATGACAAAAATGTGCCGCCTGGCATAAAACTCTGAACATCAATCCACTGCGCAACACAGGCACATCATGAATCGACCGTCACGCATCACAGGCGCATCCAGGCCACGTGGGATCAGCCCCGAAACGAATGACTCCGACCCGCATAGCGTCGAGCCAAGGCGTGTGCGGCCTCTTGCGAGTAGGGCATTCTCAGCACTGGCGTCGCTGTTACCGCGGCGGCGCACCACACCCGGCGACAGGGAGGCTGAATCATCGTCACGACCCTCACGCCGTGCCGTACCCATGCCACACGTGCCGGCCTCACCGGCAATCAGTGGAGCCAACTCCGCAATGGCGTCGCCGTCGCGGCGCCGCATACCCGGCGACAGGCGGGCTGAATCATCGTCACGACCCCCCTCACGCCGTGACTTACCCATGCAACCCGTGGCGGCCTCACCGGCAAGCGGGCAAGGGCAAGGGCACCCACGCCTCCTTCTCAATCCGACCACGCTCCAGGTCCGCGATCTCCGTGCACCGGACGCACCGCGCACGGCCGAAGCCCGCTCGTTCCTGAACGTCAGCGCACCGGCGGGTGGAGCCAACAACACAGAGGCGCCTGCAACATCCCAACCGATTCGCCCATCGCTCGTATCTGCCTTATCGCCAGGGCTATCGCAATATGAGGCCTCACGCCGTGCCAGACCCAACGTGCCGGCCTCAGCGGCAATAGTCAACCCCGAAAGGGCGTTGCTGTCGGGGCTCGACATCCCCATGGCCAACTGGACCGAAGGCTCACAGTCCCTCGCCAGCAACACCTCGATCTCCGCGCAGTATTTCGGGCACCTAGACACGTGGAATAGCCACGGACACCGTTCGGCTTTCCAGGGTTTCCGCGGTGCCGAGCTCGGGTGGAATAGCCTACCCAGCGAAATGGAGGCTGCACTCGTGCCGATGGGCGCCGCAATGCTCCAGGCCAGCGGGCTTACTGAGCCGCAACAGCAGGCTCCAAGTTCCCGTGAATTGGAACGCGCTGATCTCTTCCGTCAGCGCGACCCTTTGGGCACCGAAATCCAAGCCTGGGTCAACCTGACCGGCAATCGAATCCACTCCGTGCATGCCTTCGATCACGAGGAAAATGCGCAGTCATTTGCGCGCCTGCTCTCGCGCCTGCGCGAAGGCGGTGCGCAAGGCACGTCAATGTCAGAGGAAGACACGGCGGCGAAGGTGTCGTTGGTAATACAGGCGATCGCGAGTGATCCCGACTTGCGATCCCAGGTGTTCGGACTCGCGGAAACCGCGCTAGGCAGTTGCAGCGATAAATTGGACGAAGGTTTCTCCGACATATGCTTGTCCGTGGAGAACCGTCGGATGGAGAAGGCAGTGGGGAGTGGCGAAGTGAACGCGAAGCAGCTCGACGATTGGGCACGATCGCTGTTCCGGTTGTCGCTCCTCGAAGGCGCAGTGCGCAGCTTCATCCACGCGCAACTCCAAAGTTCCGACGTCCCGCCGCCGGTGAAAAAGCGGCTCCGCGATGAACCACTGGAAATCATGGTTCATGCCCAGGTCGCCCTACGCGAGCAGCTTGGTCTGCCGGAGAGCACACCATCCGCGATGAGATGGGTCAGGTGCAGCGTGTTGACGGAAGAACAGCTGAGCATGCTTGAACAGGAGGTAAAAGACCAAGCAAAAAACAGTCAAGCGCACGGTAAGTTCCTGCTGAGCCACGAGACATGGCGTGCCGGCATGAAGGCGCTACACGCACAGGAATTCAAGGACTTGAAGAAACAACAGGATGACGATCCCTTCCACGAGATTGATCCGCCCAAAGATGAGGATGTGGAAGGCCAGGCGGACTATGCCGCGCAGGCGCTGAAGGTCTACGCCAGGTTTGCCGATGAAGAAAATGCGCTGCTGCTGCGTCTGGCGGCCAAAGGCCTATTAGGCCGGTTGGACCTAAGTTCGGTGCATTGGAGCGCTCACAGGCCATGAAGAAAAGCCGTTGCACGTTCCAATGATCTGGCAATGATTTGAGTAGTACGTCGGAACTCTCCCGTATAGCTTTCGCGTCAATCCGCGAATCATGAATCAACGGGCAGCCTATGTCGTCAGAAAACCAAACAAGCCGGGCATACATGCCAGGGCTATCGCACGTAAGTTCGGTGCATTGGAGCGCTCACAGGCCATGAGGAAAAGCCGTTGCACAGGAGGCTTTTGACGTGATGAGCGGGCATGATCGAAAAACTCTCAGCCTCTGAGCCGGAAACATCGATTCGATCGCCTGCGCAAGCGAGGGCTGGCTGTGGGTCATGCCATCCATGCTTCTGGCCTTTCGAGCACTACTCATGGTTCCGGCCATCTCCGGTCATCCGCGTTGCCACAATGGCGCTGCGCCAAGGCCAAGAGCTGGTTTCAAAGCCACTGCAGATGCCCGGCGCCATCAGCCCGACGGGCGAGGAAGCTGGCGCGACAACATCTTCGTCGAGCCGACCAAGGGGCTCGTTTTGTCGTAGAGCGCTTCGCGGCGTCGCATACACCGGGTGCACCCGCACCATACGATTGCTGATTCATCTTCACCGAGGACAGGCGCATGAGAGGCATTGACAGGCCCGGCAAGCGAAAGGCCGACGCGATTTGGATGTCGCTCTCTCCTTTCGTCAAATAGAGCCTTTGCAGTGCTGTCACCTTCGCTTAGTTCGAGCGCAAGCGTACTCCGCATTGAGCCAAGCCGGGTTGCTTGAGATCTGTCGTTTGTGATCGTCCAGAACTTTGCGTGCAAGCGACGTGTATTTTCCGAACGAGGTACCGGACGTGAACTTTTGAAATGCTCATTCATCTGGCTCGGTTGGCCAACAAAACATTTGGGTGGTCGGCGGTCCAAGCGGAGTCACGTTCGGATCTATCCCTGACAGGTAGAAGACCTGCTCCTTGAACCACGTATGAAACTCCTCGGATGCGGCCCTGTAGCGTGGGGCAGCCTCTTCCTGGTCTGCCAACAGGGTGACAACAATGAGAATGTTGCCGTGTTGAGTTTCTTGCAGGTAAGCCGATTCGTGCGAGACACCGTACTCCCTGTAGAACCTGCTGGCTTCCGCCCGCTTTGCGTTAGAAAGCGCCGAAAGAAACTGCTGAAGTTCGACCACTGGACGAATCAGCGGGAATGCGCGTACAAGGTAAGGCATGAGATTGCTCCTCTCTTGACCTGAGGTTCAAGCGCTTCTGCGGCGTCCAGCATGGTATGGGGAAACCGGCGCCATGTACACGACTCGATACCGGGGTGGCATCTTCTGCCACCGATCGTTTGACATGAGCGGTAGCAACGGACGATATAGCCGGCAGTCGTCAGACGACGAGCAAAGCTCGAAGGTCGTTGACATTGGTAAAGGTCGGCCCGGTGGCGACAAGATCGCCCAACGCTTCGAAGAAGCTGTATGCATCATTGCGCTCGAGGAATTCTTGCGGCTTCAGAGGCTGAGAGTTTTTCGAGCGTGCCCGAGCAGCGCGTCAAAAGGCACTTGATCTAGGCGCAAAGCGCAGCCATAGCCCGGGCTATGGCGGAATGGCACTTACTTTGGCCTTCCAGCCCTGGGAAACGCGCGCAAATGGTTGAAGGCAAAGGGAGGAGGCTGACCAAGGATCGATAGGATGGTTGTTT
>JAJKJU010000086.1 GCA_021153565.1 Rhizobacter sp. | reverse complement strand
TCGTTGCAAATGCTCGCCATAGCCCGGGCTATGGCTGCGCTTTGCGCCTAGATCAGGTGCCTTTTGACGCGCTGCTCGGACACGCTCGAAAAACTCTCAGCACTCAGAGTGCGCGAGCTTGGGCGCTGCAGCGCGTCCCCATGCTGTGCAGGCTCGCTTCAGTTGGCCTGACGAGCGGCTGAATCGCGTACCGGCTGCTGTGTCGTCTGTTTGCTCGACGCTCCCTTGTCGCGCGCGGCCATCAGTCGCGGCAGCAGCTGGTTCCATGCGTCGACGAGCGCAGCAGCCACGGGCTTGGCCTGTGGCGTGTCGAGCCAGCCACCCTGCAAGGCGACCAGGCCGCCACCCAGGATGATGCTGCCCACACCGGATGTCTCGTTGGTACCGCGTCCGAACGAGGCAGCGACGATCTCGCTGGTGCGTGCGTCGATGACGCTTATCACGACGAGCGCCTCGCGCAAACGCGTCTCGCCGCCGATGCCGCCGAGCAGGTTGCCGAACATGGCGCCGACGGCGCCCTTGTTGCCCCCAGTCTGCTCCATGAACACGATCTCGGCGCGGATCATGTAGTCGGCCGCGGTCACCGACGCCATTTGGCTCTTGCGCTCCAGTCCCTGCTGCTCACGGATCTTGATCTCGTTCTCGAGCGCTGCGAAAGCCGCGCCACGCTCGACGACGATGAAGCAGCGAGTCTGCATCAGCAGCTGCCTCACCAGCGGGGCCATCGAGCGCGGCAGTCCGGCCGAGCTCAGAGCTTGGGCATTGTTGTCGGCCTCGGTGATGGCAACTGCTCCGACCCGCTCGCTGCAGCGCGAGACGCGGTCGTCGCCGTTCGCGATCTGCATGTCGATCGGACCGCCACTGCGGGTCTTCTCGCTCGCGCACGATGCAACGCCAGCCAGGGCGGCCACAGCTGCGATCGAGGCTGCGCAGCGGCGCAGGGTTTCGTACTTCCAACTTCTCATGAGCCCATTAGACCTGCCGTACCGGCGCTGCCACGCAAAAAGCCCACAAAGGACATGGCCCAAAACAATTTTCCGTTTTGGGGGCGCAGGGCGGGCGCGCTGCGGCGTTGCTCCTCGCTTGTGTGGCTCGCTACACGGCGCAAGCGCCTGGCATCGCATCCCGCCCTGCGCCCCCAAAACGGAAAATTATTCCGGGCCATGTCCAAAGCAGCCGGCTGTTACTGCGTTTGACAACGCCTATGACGAACGCGCACGCTCGATTCCGAGGCTCCAATTCGCCGCGAGCCGGTCGCGAAGATGTGCGATGTGCTGCGGCTCGCTCAACAGCCGCATGCGCTCGGCCGGCGACACCGCTTCGGCGTCCTGGTCCTGCAGCACACGCTGTACCAGCCGGCGGCGCGCGCGGCCGCGTACGCCGGTCTCCGTGTTGCGCGTACCCATCGATAGCCGCACGACTTCGAACAGCCACGGATCGGTGACCACGTCGGGCCAGCGAGGAGCGGGCGGCGTTTGACGAGCGTGGGTCCAGGCTTGGCGCAGCACTGAGGGCGTGCGCGATTCCTCAGGCGTCATGAGCACGCCGAGAGCGCGCAGGCGTTCGCCTGGCGCCACACGGCTCGTCAGAACTGCGAGCGGCGCCGCCAGCAGCAGCGGCAACGCCACCGGCAGCAGCCACACGGCGACACGTGGATCGACGGCCAGCGCGACGGCGAGCAACCCCAGCACGATGCCGCCAAACGGCGCGAAGCGGCGCACGGCATCGGACCATTCGATCGCCTCGGCTTCGCGCGGCGGCGACTTCCAGTTGAGACGCAGGCCGGTGAGCGCGACCAGCACGAAGATGCTGTGCGCCATCATGCGCACCGGCGCCTGCAGTACGGAGAGCGCACCTTCGAGCAACGCGCCTTGGATCAGGCCCGCCACGCCGCCGTACTGCGCCGACTCGCCCTTGAGCACGATGGTGACGACCCCCAGCACGCGCGGCAGCGTCAGCATCGTCACGGTGCAGGCCCACAAGGCGATCATCTCGATCGGCAAACCCTGCCCAGCGCCGATCACCGCCTCCCCGCTCGCGAGCCACGACAGCATGCCGAGCAGTACGAAGGCAAGCCACAGCGGTGCGGACAGGTAGGCCATCGCGCCAGTGGCGAGCATCGCGCGGTGTACCGAATGCAGGCCGGGCTCGGCGATCAGGCGGGCGTTCTGCAGGTTGCCCTGGCACCAGCGGCGGTCGCGCTGCAGTTCCTCGATCAGGTTGGGCGGCTGCTGCTCATAGCTGCCGGGCAGATCGGTCACGAGCCACACGTGATAGCCGGCGCGCCGCATCAGCGCAGCCTCGACGAAGTCATGCGAGAGGATGTCGCCGGCCAAGCCGCCGTGCCCCGGCAGCGGGGCGAGCGCGCAGTGCTTCATGAAGGGCTCGACGCGGATGATCGCGTTGTGGCCCCAGTAGTGCGACTCGCCGAGCTGCCAGTACTGCATGCCGGCGGTGAACAGGCGTCCCGTCACGCGGCCGGCGAATTGCTGGGCGCGGGCATGGATCGTGGAAAGACCGCAGGCCTGCGGCGCGGTCTGCAGAATGCCAGCGCGCGGATTCGCTTCCATCAGACGCACCAGCGACAGCAGGCAGCCGCCGCTCATCACGCTGTCGGCATCGAGCACGACCATGTAGCGGTAGTTGCGGCCCCAGCGCCGACAGAAGTCGGCCACATTGCCGGCCTTGCGCCTGCTGCGGCGCTGGCGCCAGCGGTAGTACACCCGCGCGCCGTCGCCGCAGCTGTCGCGCAGCTGGCCCCACGCGGCCAACTCGGCCGCGCGAATCGATGGGTCGTTCGTGTCGGACAGCAGGTACACGTCGAACAGCCGCGAGGCTCCGGTGGCTGCCAGCGATTCGCAGGTGGCCCGCAGGCCTGCGAACACCGCCGCGACGTTTTCATTGCAGATCGGCATCACGATGGCCGTGCGGGCATCGGCGCGGATAGGGCGGTTTTCTACGCTTGCCGCGGACAGCGCGTGCCGATCGCCGCGAAGCTGCACGATGAAGCCCATCATCGCGGTGACGAAGCCGGCTGTGACCCACGCGAACAGCAGCGTGTAGAGCATCACCTGCCCGATGCGAAGCGCCCACTGGTCGGTGGCGGTCTGCGCATGAGCCAGCAGGCCCGCCGCGCCGAGGGCCGACACGCCGATGGCGATCAACAGCGCGCGGCGCCGGCGTGCGGCGGCACCCTCCCACTGCGTCGCGCTCCCTGCGGGTCCGGTCAATCCCTGTTTCATTCCGGCGAAGAAGCCGATCCACGGCTGCGGCACCATGGCACCGCGCCGGATCGCAGGCACGCTCGCTGTGGCCGGACGTCGGGAACGCATCAATCGGCTGGGATGAACGTGGTCCATGTTTCTGTGAGAGCGTGTTGGTCTTGTTGCAGAAAAGCGCGCAGTTCGACCGGCTGTGCCGCGTCGATGCGCTGCACTCGCAGGGTCATGCGCCAGGCGCCGGTCGCCTCGTTGCGATAGGCGTTGCGCTCGAGCAGCCGCGCATTACCGCCGGGTGTGACGACGGCTCGCACGTTCGCTTGCGCCGGCAGCGCATCGAGGGCCGGACCGGCGAAGTCGACGACGTACTGGAATTCGCCCTTGTCCTGCTTCTCATAGCCGCGACCGAGGCGCGATTGCACAGTCCAGCCATTTGGTGGCCGCTGTTGCTCATCGCCCTGGAAGACGATGCGGTATGCGAGGTCCAGCGGCTGGCCCGGCGGCGGCGGCTGCGCCGGCACCCAGAAGGCGACGACGTTGTCGTCGAACTCGCCTGAAGTCGGAAGCAGCAGCAACTCGACACGGCCGGCTCCCCAGCGTCCTTCGGGCACGACCCAGGCGCTGGGCCGGTGTTCGTAGCGCGCTTCGAGATCCTCGTAGTTTGCGAACGCGCGATCGCGCTGCATGAGTCCGAAGCCGCGCAGCTCGCGCACAGCGAAAGAGGTGGCCACGGCGCGGCCTGGGTTGACCAGCGGCCGCCAGAGCCACTCGGTGCCGCCTTCGCCATCACCGGTGGCAAGCATCAGGCCATCAGAGTCATGCACCTCGGGGCGGAAGTCGTCCTGCCGCCTCGTGTTCTCGCCATGGTGGAACATGCTCGTGAGCGGTGCGATACCAAGTGTTGTCACGCCGGCGCGCAGGAAGATCCTGGCGTGCACCTGCACCTGCGACTGCGTGCCGGGGACCAGCGTGAAGCGATAGGCGCCGGTTGCGCGCGGCGAGTCGAGAAGCGCATGCACGACCAGCTCGCGTGCATTGGCCGCGGGCCGCTCGATCCAGAACTCCTTGAAGCGCGGGAACTCCTCGCGGGCGGCGCCGGTGGTGTCAAGCCCCAGGCCGCGCGCCGACAACCCGTAGCGCTGGCCGCCGCCGACGGCGCGGAAATAGCTCGCGCCGAGGAACACGGCCAGCTCGTCTTTGTAGGCTTGCGTGTTCAGCGGGTAGTGCACGCGAAAGCCGGCGTAGCCCGCATCGGCCCAGCCCGCCGGACGCAGCCGGTTCTTGCCGTAATCGAAATCGGCCGGATCGAAGCGGATGTGGCGAGCCTTGCCGGCCACGATCTCGTTGATCGCGACCGGTTCGTTGAAGAAGCCGCCGGGGTGAAAAAACATCACCTCGAACGGCAGGCCGTCGCCGCGCCACAGCGCGTTCGAGGGCTTGAAACGGATGTCCCGGTACTGGTCGTAGCTGAGTGCCGCCAAATCCTTGGATACCTGGGGTGGTGGCCGGTACGCGACGGCGGCTTCGGCTTGCGCACGCGCAGCAACGTCGTCGAAGCCGAAGGCACTGACGAGCTTGGGTGACGCGGCCAGCGCCAGCGCGCAGCTGAACGCTGCAAGCCAGCGGGGCAGCGGACAAAAGCGGACGGTCGTCGACTTGGTGACGAGCAAGTGTTTGATCCCCTCGAAAAACTCTCAGCCTCTGAGGACTGCCGAAGCAGTACTCATAGCGACCTGCGTGCCATCGAGGTAAACGTCAATTGAATCAATGACTTGCGCTCGAATGGGTGCCGTCGCGCGGACGCATCGGTGCCCGACCTGTCGCCGCTCGGCGACAGTCAGCGGGGTCTTCTTCTGCAAGTGCCTGCTGAGAAAGGGATTACCCGCGTCGCTAATCAGCGACAGAGGAATCGGCGGACATCGATTCCGAGCGGAACTGACCGGGGGTCAACCCGTGCTTTTGCAACAGCCGATAGAACTCGGTGCGATTGCGGTCGGCCAGACGGGCCGCGTCCGACACATTGCCATCTGACAGCTTCAGCAAGCCCACGAGGTAGTCGCGCTCGAAGCGCTGGCGTGCCTGCGCGAGGGTCAGGATCTCGACACTCGGGATGCGCAGCGCGCGCTGCACCAGCGCCAGCGGGATCAGCGGCGTGGTGGCGAGCGCGCTGACCTGCTCGACCACGTTGTAGAGCTGGCGCACGTTGCCCGGCCACGAGGCGGTGGTCAGCGCCTTCAGCGCGTCGGGGGCGAAGCCGTTGAGCTTCTTGTCGTACTTGCAGGCCAGCTTGCCGAGAAAGTGGTTGGCCAGCAGCGGAATGTCCTCGCGTCTTTCGGCCAGTGTGGGCAGTGTGAGGGCAACCACGTTGAGGCGGTAGAAGAGGTCCTCGCGGAACTGGCCCTGCGCCATCGCGGCATCGAGATCGCGATGCGTAGCCGACAGGATGCGTACATCGATCGGGATGGACTGGGTCGCGCCGACTGGACGCACCGAGCGCTCCTGTAACACCCGCAACAGCTTCACCTGCAGCGCGGGAGGCATGTCGCCGATCTCGTCGAGAAAGAGCGTGCCGCCTTCAGCGGCCTGGAACAGACCTTGGTGGTTGGAGAGCGCGCCCGTGAAGGAGCCCTTCATGTGACCGAAGAGCTCCGACTCGAGCAGCGCCTCGGGAATGGCGCCGCAATTGACAGCCACGAACGGCCGACCCGCGCGCGGGCTCGCCTGATGGATGGCCTGGGCCAGCAGCTCCTTGCCTGTGCCACTGTCACCATGGATGAGCACGCTGGCATCGGAGCGCGCGACCATGCGCGCCTCGGTCAGCAGTGCGCTCATCCGACTGGAGCGGCTCATGATGTCCTCGCGCCACGCCTCGCCATCCAGCCGCGTCTTCACGCCGGCGGTGGTCGACAGCGCCTGCGCGATCTTGTCGAGCAGCGCCTTGCCGTCGAATGGCTTGGTGAGGTAGCTGAACACGCCTCGCGAGGTGGCCTCGACCGCATCGGGAATCGTCCCGTGCGCGGTGAGCAGGATGACAGGCAGCGAGGGGTGGCGGGCGCGGATCTCATTGAACAGCCCCATGCCGTCGACACCCGGGAGCTGCACGTCGCTCAGGACCAGGTCGGGGCACTCGATGGCGATCTGGGCCAGCGCGGCTTCCGCGGAAGGCACGGCTTTCACCCGGTAGCCGGCAGCGGTGAGCCGCATCGACAGGAGCTGCAGCAGGTCGGGGTCGTCGTCGATGATGAGGACTTGATGGGTCATGGGCGCAACTCCCCTGCAGGCAACGTCCGTTCGGGGCAGGCCCTTCGATACCTCAGGGCGAACGGAAGGCGTTGCGAAATGATCGAAGCCAAGACCCGTTCGCCCTGAGGTATCGAAGGGTTGGGCTGAGGTATCGAAGCCCTGAGCGCGCAGGTCGTCCGTTGCCTCAAGGCGAACGGAAAATGTCGCTCCGCGACCCGGGGCAAAGCGTGAATGTGCGCCAGTCTCATGGCGGCGTCCCCTTTGCACCCGCTGTTGAAGGCGGTGTGCTGCCTGCCGGGCGCGCAGTGATGCTGTGCTCGATGGCCTTCAGTGCCTCAAGTTTCTCGTTGAGCTGATCCAGCTTGCGCTGGTTATCACGCGTCTGCTGGTTCTGGCGCTCGAGCTGCTCCTCGACACGGCGCTGTTCGGCGTAGCGAGTCGCAAGCAAGCGCCCGAAGGGCTGCCAAGGCGCGGCCTCCGGCGAGGTGGAGCGTAGCAATGGGTCCAGAAGTGCGAGCGCGCGGCCAACGTCGCCGTTGCTGCGCGTCAGGCCCAGCAGCAACGCCGTCTGCACCGTGGCTTGAGGATTCGCCTGCGGGTCGCCGAGGCGCGCCAGCTCCTTGCCGACCTCCAGGGGTGAGAGCTGCCGAACTTGATCGTGAAACGCCAACATTTCCCGCATGGCCACGTCCGCCGGCGGGGAGGAGGGCGCCTGCGCGGCTGGCAGCGGCGCGGCTGGCGGCAGTGCAGGCGCCGCCGTCATCTGAGGCGGCGCGGGCGTGGACACGATGTGCTGCACCGGCGGCGGTGCAGCACAGGCTGCCATCAAAAGGCAACTCAGCAAGACGCACGAGCGTCGGATCATGGTTCAGTCCTGGACAAGATGGGCAGATGAATGCCAAAGGTGGCGCCGGGCCCGTCGGGTAGCAATTCGATGTGGCCGCCATGAGCAGCGGTGTATTCGCGCACGATGGACAATCCGATGCCGCTGCCGCGCGCCGCGTCGCGCGGCTGGCGTTCGCCGCGATAGAACGGCTCGAACACTCGGTCTCGGTCGGCGGGCGCGATTCCGGGCCCGCCGTCGGCGATTTGGATGCGCACCACACCATCGTGTTGCGACAGCTCGAATTCGATGGTACCGCCCTCGGGGCTGAAGCGGATGGCATTGGACAGCAGGTTGCCGAGCGCGGTGGCGAGCTTGTCGGGATCGACTTCGGCCCACACCGGTCCACCGGCCACGCCGATGCGCAACTGGCGTGCCTGCGCTTGCAGCCGCTGCTCGTCGATGACCCGCTGCAGCAGCGCGCCCATCTCGACGCGGCGGCGCTGCAGCTCGCGCGCTTCGAACACCGCCGCGTTGAAGCGAAGCAGGTTTTCGATCTGGCTCTGTAGCGTGCAGGTGTTTTGCCGCAGGATGCGCGCCACCTCGCGCTGGCTGGCGCTCAGATCACCGGTAACGCCGTCCTCGAGCAAGGCAACACCCTCGCGCAACGCTGACAGCGGCGTCTTCAGCTCGTGCGATACATGGCGCAGAAAGCGCGCCTTGTCGGCGTCGAGCTCGCCCAGGCGGATGCGTAGCGCATCGAGGCTGCGGCCGAGTCGGCGCACGTCTGCGGGGCCGCGGATCTCGATCGGCTTGTCGAGGCGGTTGGCGCCCAGGCCCTCGATCGCCGACTCCAGGCGCTTCAGCGGCCGCGACAGCCAGACTCCAAAGGCCAGCGCCATCACCACCGCAATGGCAATCGCGCCGAGCACCTGGCGCCCAAGCTGCAGGCGGCCCGCTTCAAGCTCGGCGCGCAAGTCATCGTTGCGCGAGCGCATCACGAGCTGCATGTGCTCGGCGATGTCGCTGTTGATCGCAGCCAGCTCGCGAAAGATTTCCGTGAGCTGCTCGTCTCGCCTGTGCGCAGTCGAGCGTGTGCCGGGCAGCTTGGCCGCGATGTCGGCTGCTGCAGCACGCCAGTCCGCGGCGAGCGAGGCCGGAAGCTGGTTGGTCTGCAGTCGATCGAGCGCACCGGATGCTTCACTCGTTGCGGCATCGAAGCGGTCATGCAGCACCGGGTCGTCGAGCACGAGGTACTGGCGTGCCGCGCGCTCCATTGCCACGCTTCGCTCGGCGAGGATCTGCACCCCGGCGGTCGCCTGCACGGCCCGCTCGGCGCCGTCGCGGCTTTGTGAGATCAGGCGCTCGAGGGTGAACAGCCCATGCAGCGACGCGGACGCCAGCAATGCCGCGATGAGCAGGAAAGCGACCAGCATGAGCTGGCGGAAGGAGGCGCGATGCAGCGGAAGCGTCATGCGACGATTGTGTCGGGTGCGATTGAACGGGCCGCCATTCTGCAGGGTCGGCAAAGCCTGCCGCCTGGCGGACCGCATCGTGATCCGTCCGTCCTGTGAATGAAGCGCTTACGGAACCGAAGCCTGCAACTTCTCAGCCTCTCAGCCTCTCAGCCTCTCAGGCTTGAAAGGCATGTCCTACGCCCGAAGTCGTACCCGTCCGATGGGCCGGCCCCGGCATTCCGGGTGCAATGGCCTTGGCGACGACCTCACCGAGCACGCATCGGGTCGTCCGTCTTCAACCCCAGCAGGATCAGGAGAAGTACGCCATGAACACAGATAAACCCCAAGCCAAGGGCGAGCCCAGGGATCGGGACATGAATCGCGATCCGATCAGCGGCACGCCGGGCTCGCACCCGGTGGGCACAGGCGTCGGCGCTGCAGCGGGCGGCATTGCGACTGGTGCGGCGGTGGGATCGGTCGCCGGTCCCGTCGGCACGCTCGTGGGCGCGGCGGCGGGTGCTGTGGCCGGTGGACTTGTCGGCAAAGGCATCGCGGAACACGTCGACCCGACGGGCGAAGAATCCTATTGGCGGCAAAGCTATTCAACCCGCCCGTACTACGACGCGGCATGGAGCTATGAGGATTACAGCCCGGCCTACAACTACGCGCTGCAGAACTACGACACCTACCGCGGGAGGTCCTTCGACGAAGTCGAGTCTGACCTCGGTCTCGGCTGGGACAAGGCCAAGGGCAATTCGCGCCTCACGTGGGAACGCGCCAAGGAAGCCACGCGCGATGCCTGGCACCGCTTGAGCAACGCAGTTGAACGTGCCGTCCCTGGGGATTCCGACCACGACGAGCGCTGATTCACCCTGCGCCCGTATCGGCGGGGCGCTTAGGACATGGCCCGGAATAAGTTCCCGTTTTGGGGGCGCTGGGCGGGATGCGATGCAAGGCGCTACTAGCGCCGTGTGGCGAGCCACACAAGTGAGGAGCAACGCCGCAGCGCGCCCGC
>JAJKJU010000085.1 GCA_021153565.1 Rhizobacter sp. | reverse complement strand
GCGTAGGGTCACCGTACAGTGGCATCTCGTAGTTGAACAGCGTGCCACGTGCCGCGACCTGCTCTTGCAGCCTGTGGCCATACTCCCGCTGGAACGCGGGCTGGGGAGCAACGGCCGTGTTTCTTGATACTGTCGCCTCCTGCAATATGGTCAGTAGCTCCTTGAGCAGCGGGGTGGACTGGGGCACGACCGTCGGGCCGTAGAAGCCAGACCGATGGTTCCCTGCCGCCTGGTATTCGCTGCCTTGAGCGAAACCCGAGCGATACGGTACCCCCTTGTACGGGTCTTGTTCGAACTGAACGTGCTGAGATGCCAGAGGAGGATTCGCGTGCGCTGCGTTCGGGCCCGCTTCGTCTCTTCGTGCGGCGTAATACGAATAGTCCTCCATCCGCGCTTTGCCGTGCGACCTCGAGTGGCGACCTGCATCAACTGATGCTGGACGACCCGTTAACTCATCATTGTTTTGCAACCGCCGCCGCTCGGAGCTTTTTCCGACAGAACGCGACGGTTCGCCGTCGAAGTCTCGTTGGGCCGCCCTGGCTTGCTTAGATTGTTGCGGGGGGAGGGCGCTGCCGTCCGCAGGCTTGGGTGTGTGCCGCGAACGGACTGTCAACTTCTCGTCGAAAGCCAAATTGTCCTTGGATCTGCTTCGGACCTTGTAGTGGTCGTTGTGCTGATAGGCCACGTCGTCGTACCGCGGCTGTTGAGAGACCGTCTGAGTCACACGCTCAGGTTTGAACCGAGAGTGCTGTGATTTCAGACGATGACGCACGTGTTTTTCGTCCGGGCCCGCTGCGTCTCCTCGTGCGGCGTAGTGCGAAGAATCCTCCATCCGCGCATTGCCGTGCGACCTCGAGTCGCGGCGACCTGCATCAACGAATGCTGGACGATCCACCAACTCATCATCGTTCTGCGACCGGTTGGACCTTCTTCCAGCACGACGCGACGATTCGCTGTCTCGGTGCCGTGGCTGCTTAGAGGCCTGATTCAAATTCAGGGAAGTGCGCCTTTTGTCTTCATCCTGTTGTACGGGTTGTCCTTGGAGCTTTGGACTTTGCACGTGCTTTGCGTCCGGACCCGAGTCTGCGTCTTCTCGTGCGGAGCGGTACAACGAACCCTCCTTCCGCGCTTTGTCCTGCGACCTCGGGTCGTGGTGGCCTGCATCAACGGATGATTGACGAGTTGTCAACTCAGCATCGTTCTGCGACCGGCGCCGCTCGGACTTTCTTGCAGCACGACGCGACGATTCGCTATTGGAGTCTCGTTGAGCACTCAGTTTGCTCCGGTCGCTGGATGGGGAGGCGGTGCCGTCCGCAGACTGGAATTCGTCCGCCGAAGAGACTGACGACTTCTCGTCGGAATCAGGCTTGTACTTGAAGCTGCTCTGGGGCTCGGACGGTTGCAAAGACTCAGGTGTCCCTTCTTGAACAGGCGGCAATGCATTGGACGCAGTTTCGAACGCATCCCCCCGCGCGGGGCTCAATTTCGGTCCAGCCGCAATCCCGATGTGCTCGATGTGCTCGATGAGTCGCTCGTGGGCGCCAAGTCGCTTTCGCTCATAGGCATTTGTCAACTCAGCATCGTTCTGCGACCGGCGCCGCTCGGACTTTCTTGCAGCACGACGCGACGATTTGCTATCGGAGTCTCGTTGGGCACTCAGTTTGCTCCGGTCGCTGCATGGGGAGGCGGTGCCGTCCGCAGGCTGGAATTTGTCCGCCGAAGGGACTGAGGACTTCTCGTCGGAATCAGGCTTGTACTTGAAGCTGCTCTGGAGTTCGGACGGTTGCGAAGACTCAGGTGTCCCTTCTTGCACAGGCGGCAATGCATTGGACGCAGTTTCGAACGCATCCCCCCGCGCGGGGCTCAATTTCGGTCCAGCCGCAATCTCGACGTGCTCGATGAGTCGCTCGTAGGCGCCAAGTCGCTTCCGCTCATAGGCATCATTGTGTTCAAAGGCCGGGCCGTGCCGCGGATGCTGAGAGACCAGATTCGCATTCTGGTAGGTGCGCAACGTGTCTCCTTTCTGGTTGACCGGTACGTCTTCCAGCTTGGGTCTTTTTTCCAGCAATTCGTCCATGCTCAGCTTCTGAGCCATGAGCTTGAAAAAACGTGCGCCAAGAAGGTGGTTGCCATCGAACACGCGGGCTGCGGCGGGGGCACGGTGAGCGGCCTGCTCCGAACGCATTTCGTCATGCAGTTTCGCGACGTCCGCATCGCTGGGCATTTCGCGCACTGCGTAGAGGGCGAATATGGCGCCGCCGTCTCCGGTGATCTGCGTCGAGGTGTTCACGCAGCTTACCCAGACCTTTGCATCGGCGGGCTTGTCCTCCATGCCCAAAGCATTCTTCAAGTGGTGGCATAGAGCCCCAGCGATGTGCTTCCAGACACGGGTCTCGAAATTCTTCTTGAGGCTGTCCACGACGACCAGCGAAATACGTGACGGGTTTTCCGCGTCGTGTCTGGCCGAGAGCGCCACCTCATGGCCATCGATGCTCACCACGGCATGCCAAGCGCCATGGTCCATCCCTTCCTTGGCCGCGCGTGCCAGGCCGGTCGTCGCCTTCAAGGTCGCGTTCCAATCGTCGCCGAGCACGGCAGTGTCGACGATGTGCGCGCTGAGCCGCAGCGAGGGGTCACGATCGTTTTCCATCGCTACCAGAAGGTCCAGAAACTCCGCATCGCGGCAGCGAAGCAGTTCCCGGCGATGTGCATGGGTCAGGCGCAGCTCCGCGAGGTAGCCTTTCATTTCCTGCATGCGCGCTGCAATGTCGGGGTGTTGAACTGCGGCGGCTACTGCGGGACCTCGGAGGATCTCGGGAGGCAGCGGGCGCCGTACCCTTGGTATGTCATCCTGCGACAAATTCTTGTTGGCACGCCGGGCGATCCTGGATGCCACCGGAATGCGCTGTTCTGCCGCGTGCCGGCCTGACGCAGGCGCGATGGAAATGTCCTCGGGTTTTGACTTCTGTAGAAGGCCGGACAGCCCGGCTCTGATGCGATGCACGAAAGTTCGTCCTTGGCGATGGTCGAGTAGTGTTTGGTGTGGCCCCTTTTTCGGGGACCCACCGACTGCAGATGCGTTGCCCCGATATGTCAATGGCACGGCCTGTCCAATCGGTCAACGCGCGCAGCAAGGGTTGCAATTTCTCCACTGTGCCTCGAGAGCGGCTTGGTCGAACCGGCGCTTGCGAATGCGTGTATATAGGCGCGAACATTTCGCGCTGACCGTGCTTCGAATCTCAGCACAGATGCGCGTGAAGGCACAAGGCCGGCCTGATGATCGGAGCCAGGAGTTTCCCCCGGCAATCCATACGACGGGCATATCCTTGCCGCGCAACTCGAGCAAACCAACACCTTGCGGCAGGACTTGGGACGCAGCCCCAAGCAGGCCATCGTGGACTTGGGGTTTCGGGGCGCGGATGACGACAACCCCGACGTTGCTCAGTCAAGGAATCTAGTTGGCTAACGCAATGTATTTATGGCCGCCCGTCAAAAGTTGGTAACCACTGGTGGGAACCGGGCTATCTATCTTTTTCCAGTCATAGATAACTTCGCTACCGTCCGGCTTTCGTCTGAAGTAGACGGCATGCGGCCCTCCTGTCGGCCCGACGACAGTGATGATGGACCTGTCGGGAAATTGGCTCCATGTGCCATTTTGGCGGTGAACGGAGGCGGAAACGCCGAGCTCCTCAAGAATCCTTTTTCCATCGTCAAACTGCACACCGTCTGAGCCGTCATAGTTCGCGATTCTCACTGCTACGTCGCAGACGGTTCCGAACCGATTTTTGGTTGCCATTGCAATGGCGGCGATGGTGCAACCACGCTTGCGCAGACCTGTTCCCTTGTACTCAAGGCCGCGGGTGAAAGCTACGCTTCCAGCCGCGTCAGGAAATGAAGGGCCCGCTTGGCCAAAATTTTGGATCGGCCTGGATGGGAAGGCGACCGGTCCGGCGAAATTGTCTTGATTTGCCGCCCGCCGAACATTCGCCATGGACGAGCGTTCTATGGAGGCGAGGGATGGAAGTGGGAAGCCGAAGTTCGAAGTGGCGGAGGAGGACGAGCCAATGCGCGATGAGGGGCGGTTCAATACTTCCGCGCGCGATGGCCTGTTAAACGAGGGGGAAAGGCCTGTACGACGGTGTAGTTCCTCGATACGGTCGCTCCGAGGGGGCAGTGCTTCTCGCAGAGCGCCCGCCTCCCTGGAAAAGGGTGGCCGAGCCGCCTGCTGGGAGTGCGGGTCACGCTCCCCAAGAAGTCGACGTCTGTGTTCCTCGTAGGCGCTCAGGTTGAGAAATGGGTTACCAATGGGACCCGAGGGGGAAAGGCCGCTACGACGGTGTATGTCCTCGATACGGTCGCTCCGAGGGGGCAGTGCTTCTCGCAGAGCGCCCGCCTCCCTGGAAGAGGGTGGCCGAGCCGCCTGCTGGGAATGCGGGTCATGCTCCCCAAAAAGTCGACGTCTGTATGCCTCGTAGTCGCTCAGGTTGAATAATGGGTTACGAATGGGCTTCATTCAAATTCTCTATAGGGGTCGTAGGGCTTTTCTCCCATATCCCACAAATACTCGTACCACTTCGCCTCTTGGACTACGGGAGCTGGGTAAATTTCTTCGATTTGAATACCGGGATAGCCATATTCCATCTGCGGATGATCGTACATGTAGCCATACTGGTCCTCGTCAGTAGGCCCTAGGGCCCACTCGGGATCTCTCTTGGGAATGCGCTCCCACGGGGGAGGTGATATCGGCCGTTCTTGGGGCCAGCCACGCTGGAGGCTTCCGCGCGCTTCCGAGGTTCGGCCTACAGCGGAAAAAGCCGTCCTGCTGCTGCCTTCGGCAAGATGCGCGGGCCGCGTGCTGCCTTGCGCGAATGCTTGAGCCGGCCGAGTGGAATATGCGGGCTTCTCACGAGGGCGGGGGGGCACCGTTGAGGATTCGGCCACGTGAAGCGCTTCGAGCGCTGCCGCGAGTTTGGCTGCTTCGAGATTTTCCGCGAGTTTGGCTTCGACAAGTTCAGCGGGAAAGGCTTCCAGGGCACTGACTATCGCTGTCCGGGTCTCCAGCGGCAAGGCTTTTAATTCGCGACGCAACACGTCCATCCCCGCTCGCACCTTTGCCTTGTCCGTGACTGCAACATTCGCCGCCGCTTGGTAATCGATGTTTGACGGGCCCGCATCATTGGGTGCGAAGGAAGGCCCTGGAGTCATTCCAACGAATCCTGCCGGGTATCCGCCCGGCGGAGCGGCTGCTGCGCCAAGAGTGGGCCATGCCCCGGCGGTTCGCGGCGGCCGGAGCTCGGGGTACATCGGAAATGGCTCTAGCTCTAGTGCATTATTTCCCGGGAAATTCGCGTATTCGTTGGCAACCTCGGCGATCCAGGCGTCGCGTGGGGCCAATTTCTCCGCCCTCGAATAATCTTCTGCGCGCTGTCTGGCGTAGTCAAGCCCCTCAAGTCCGCCAACTTCCTGATTCTCCCGAACGAACTGTTCCACAGAGAGTTCCGAGCGCACGTCGAGGTCGAACAGCGGTGGGGGCATGGGCCGGTCCTCGTGCAGAAGTCCCGGACCCTCGCGAAATATGCCGTCACCTTCTAACAGCCGCCCCTCATTCACAAGGCCTTGTCGGATACCGGTGTTCGTTACAGATACGGTAAGGTGCCTGTCTGCACTTCTGATATTGTCGCCCGACAGCCATTTGTACGTGAAGCCGCCATAGTTCCCGGGAAGCGTAACCAACGGGTTATTACGGAGATCGAGATCAGACTTTCGATTAGGAAGCTTGAACGACTCCGGAAGTGCCTGCAGCCGATTGTCCGACAGAATGGCGGACTTCAGACGCGAAAACAAGTCAGACCATGCCGGAGGGAGAGTCCAGATCTGATTGTGAGACAGATCGAGCTTTTTCAACTGCTCCAGGTATCTCAGCTCAGCCGGTAGATGACCTTGAAGAAGGTTGTAGCTCGCAGTGAGGACTCGAAGTTGCACCAACCGTCCCAGAGCTGCCGGCAGCGCTTCGAGACGGTTCCCGTCCACGTGAAGATAAGTGAGGTCGTGGATCGCCCCAATCGCCTCTGGCAGCGTTTTTAACAGGTTCCCCCTCAGATTGAGCCTTCGAATCTTCTTCATCTGACCTATCTCGTCAGGCAATTTCGGCAGCAAGTTTGCTTCGAGATCCAGGTTCACCAATTTCGTGAGCTTCGCGACAGAAGTCGTCAATGAATAGAGCTTGTTCTGCGAGAGATCGATGGTCTTCGCATGGCTTAAATCATCTCCGAACTCTTCCGGCAGGCTACGCAGGCCGAGCTCGCTCAGAGGAACACCCTCAATCTTCTTCGCACGGACCCTGTCGATTATCGCCAGGGCAGTGCGCCTTTGCTCTGGCGGGAGTGTTATTGCGTCTTTTGCTGCATTTCGGTCCAGGCCCGGGTCGGCAGGTGCGCCCGCAGCCCATTCTTCCCGCGTCGTGCGTGGCCTCAATGGCGACCCAGGCTCTCGCAGTGGCGAGGGTGCGGCTGGCGGCCTTGTGTTCACCGGCTGGGGTTGGTTTTGCGGAGGGTGGTAACGACCGATGCTGTCGTCGCCGCAGCCGAGTAATGGTTTCTTGAGAAAAAACATGGTGATTTCTTTACATCTTCAATGTGTTGGGTTTGCGCTCTCGATCAAAAATGCCTCGGATACTTTGCGTTCCAGCTCAGCAGGGCACTGCGGTGATACTCTTGCAGGTAATCATTCCAGAAGCGCTGTCCGGCCAGGAAAGCATCGACTCTCGGTTCGTTCTTTTCCTCTTGGTAGACCTCCCCCAACACCCTCTGCTTGTAGACCTCGATCTGATCGGGTGGGATCACGCAAG
>JAJKJU010000084.1 GCA_021153565.1 Rhizobacter sp. | reverse complement strand
CACCGTGTATCGCGCGCGGCGATTCGATCCGTCTTTCTTGCTCATCTCTCGTTCTCCATGAATGCATTTTCAGCTTCAGCTATGGAGTACGTTTTTCGGGGCCCAGGCACGGCTTAACTGCACTATCTGCTCCGTTGCTCCTCTGAGCCCTTGGTGGCCGATGCGGGCAGCGCGATGTCGATGATGACCCTTCGGCCACGCCGTGTGACCTTGCTGTCCACCTTTTTCAGTGTTCTCCTTCAGGCTATCCCGGAAACATTTGGCACTCTCGGGACAAAGCTCCCATGCGCGATTTCTATCCAAAGATGAATACTAAACGGATAGCAGCAACCCAAGCGTCGAGGGAGGCGTGATGGATCTTGAGCGCGAAGTTCACATCTGCAACCTGCAGAGAAACACCGTCGATATGGGTCAGGATCGCGACAACCTATTCGTACCCAATAAGGCCCCCTCGGAGGCCGTCACCCAGGAAGAGCGGTGGAGACTTGAAGCCGCATTGGTCGGCAAGCTCAATATGGTCGACTTCCAGAATGCAGTACCTATGCTTCGAAGTCTGCGGCTGTTGAATGGCACGAAGGAGGCGACGCAGGGTCTGGAGCTCAGGCTGGATACGGCCCCGGCTTTCGTAAAGACAAAGGTATGGCATGTCGACGCAGTCGGGGCCGGGCAAGGCTATGTCATCCCTGATCTTGATGTGCAGGTAGACGGCGGACTGCTGTCTCGACTGACTGAACCTGAAACGGCCACGGTTTCACTCTCGCTTTATTCCAAGGCGGAACCTCGCATGGAGCTGGCTCGTTTGGATCTGCCAGTGGAGTTGTTGCCACGAAACAAGTGGGGCGGGTTGTCGCAGTTTCCGAGGGAGCCGATGAACCCAACGAAAGAAGCAACAAGCGGGATTGCATTGCTGAAGTGGTTCGAGACGTCGGCTCAGCCGTTTCTGCGAAAGCATGCTCCGGCCCGCTTGGCAACGTTGGAGAACGACCACGCGCGGCTCAAGCGCCTGCTGGAACTGCCGGACCAAGTGACGGTCTGCTTCCTGGGCAACTCGGGGATCGGCAAGAGCACGCTGCTCAACGCGCTGGCCGCTGGGGCCGAGCATGTCCTGCCAGCGGGCGGCATTGGACCGCTCACGGCACAAGCGACTGAGGTTCGGTACAGCGCAAGTCCCTCGTTCCGTGTGACCTACCACCAACGCAAACACCTGTGGAAGGTCGCCTTTGCATTGGAGCGGAGGCACGAGAACCAGCTTCGTATGGCCCAACAAGGGCAGTTACCTGATCCTGAAGCCAGCAATGGCGACACATCCTCGGCCGAGTTGGCCGAGATTCTTGACGACGACGATCGGAATGACGCCGTCGCCGATGCAGAGGTCGACGTACCCGGCGCCGACCCCGAGTCGCCCCAGAGGGATGCGCTTGACCAGATCATCAAGCAGGCCAAGCTGATCATCACCGGAGATCAGTTCAGCAAGGTGCCGTTGCCGTATCTGATCGACGCGCTGAGGGTGGCCTGCGATGTCAAGCCACGGTGGAGACAGACCATAGGCGCCGAAGACGCAAAGCGTCTGGCCAGGGTGCGACAGATTCTTCAATTGCCGAAGGAGAGGCGAATCCTTGAACGCCGACAAGGCGACGATCGCAAGGCCTTTATGGCAGAGCTTCGGGACCATGCGGCCGGTTTCCTGGCGCCGTTGATCGAAAGAATTCAGGTGGGCTGGCCTTCTGAGGTGCTGCAGTCCGGCGTGGAACTGGTTGACCTGCCAGGCGTTGGTATTTCGAGTGATGCGTACCGCCATGTGACCAAACGCTATGTCCGCGAGATGGCACGAGCAATCATCGTGGTGGTGGACCGGGCCGGGCCGACTGAGGCAACTGTAGATCTCTTGCGCAGCAGCGGCTATTGGGACCGCCTGGTGGGTGCAGCAGATGACCCGGCGAGTGACCCCTGCACGATGCTGATTGCGGTGACCCGCGTGGACGATGTGGCCTGGACTGCCTGGCAAGATTGGGATCCCGGTCACGGTCCTCGCCCAAAGAAGCGCGAGGTTTTCGCCCAGAAGATTGGCGAGTTCAAGCCGCGCATGCGGGCGCAGATTTCCGAGCAACTGGGCAAGATTGGCGACTCCGCCAACGCAGCCGTTCAAACTGCACGTGAGCAAGCACGGGCCAGCATCCTGGGTAGCCTGGAGATTCACCCGGTTTCAGCACCTGAGTACGGAAAGATTCTGAAGGAAGACGAAGAGGATGTGGCCATCCTCAAGGACGTGGCCGAAACGGGGGTGCCGGAACTCCAGCAGTCGTTGGTGCGGCTGGGCACGTCCGAGCGCCAGCGCAGGGCGGCGCAACTGCAAGACGTGACCGACCGTCTGGGTGGCAGCCTGCTGAGCGAGTTGCAGATCATCGACGGTCAGTGGCGCACCGAAGGGCGCGCTGCCGACGAAGCCCAGCGCCTAGAGGACGCTCTGAAAGAAATTCTGAAGCCCACGCGTGAGGAGTATGACCGCCGTGTCGGTGCCTTTCGAGAGTTTCTGGACTCGACTGTTCAGGCAAAGATCGAGGCCCTAGTACTGGAAGCCCGCGGAGCTGCGGAGGTCGAGGTGCAGACCTATTTGTTGTCACTTCGCTATGCCCACTGGGCAACTCTTCGTGCCGCTGTTCGACGGGGGGGTGTCTTCGATGGACGGCGGGTGATCAACTTGCCGGACGACATCAGCAACTACTTCCAGGAGCCGATGGCGGCTGTGTGGGGACAGAGACTGTTGAAGGATGTGCGCAAGCGCACGACGGAGCTTTCATCAGACATCGAGCAGATGGTGGCCGTTCTCTGTGGCTGGGCCACTGAGAACGGCGGGGCTTCGATCAACAAGAAGCTGTTGCATACGCAGCAGGAGCGCGTGGCCGCCATGGCGGAACAGATGAAGCAGGTCGGCAAGGAGGCGGTGGACGAGTTGCGCAACACGGTAAAGTCGAAGCTCTCAGAGGCGATCCGCGCGCCGATTCAGCTGGCATGTAGGAAGTTTGTGGATGACGGCAACCACATCGGTCCAGGCGTGAAGTTTCGAATACTGGAGCTCTTCGGAAAGCTGGCCGCCAAGGCAACAACTGCGGCGCAACAGCCTGCTGTCAATATCCTGCAAATCAATTTCTCTGCCGTGCGCGCAGAGATACAGACGGCGTTTGCTCAGGGGGGGGATCCGATCCAGGGCACGGCGGACCTCATCGTTGAAAAGCATGAAGAGCGCGTGAAGCGGTCTGACGCCCAGAAACGCGGTCCGATCCTGGCAGAGCTGGAGGGCGTGCTCGTGGCGTGCCCGGTTCAGACCAAGGCGGAAGATCCAGCAACAGTGCTGGGCTCGGACACCAGGGAAGGGAATGCACAACATGATGTTTGAGTACTGCGGACACGCGCGGACGATCCTGCGTGCAGTGGACGACTTCGGCTTCGAGTCGTACGACTTGGTGAGCGTGCCCATGCGACTGCTTGGGGGGGGGCTCGGCGCCGCCATTGGTGGAGGCCAACATCGACAGGCGTCGGGTCAAGCCCGTGCTGTCACCCGCGCAGTTGACGGCGGCCAGAGCCCTTGACGAAGGTGACAACTGGCTGGCGATGACCAGCCGTAGTCTGGCGCGGTTGTATGCCGGCTTCCTGATTGCCGAAGATCCGCAGCGTCGCCTGGATGCGCGCAAGGCCGCAACCCTAATGCACCAGGTCAGCCTCGTGCAGCATATCCTCGATCACGAAGAGCTGCGCAAGGTGCTCATCGGCGACGAAGTGGGACTCGGCAAGACCATCGAGGCGGGGCTCTTGATGCGACGCCTGATCGACAGAGACGCGTCGGTGCGCATCTTGTACTTGGCACCGGCACGGCTGGTGAGGAACGTGGTCAACGAACTGCGTGACAAGCTCGACATCGATGCACGCGCGTGGGTGGCAGGCGCACTGGGCGACGCACGCTTGGAGTCCGACCGCGTGGTGGTGGCCAGCATCCACAAAGCCGTGTTCGGCGCAAACCTCGAGCGGGTGACTGGCAGCGGCCCATGGGACATGGTGGTGGTGGACGAGTGCCATCACCTTTCCGATTGGGACGCCGATGGCGGCAAGCCCAATCAATCTTTTAAGCTCGTTAGCCAGCTAGCCAAGGGCATGTCTCCGACTGGGCGGCTGGTGTTGATGAGTGGCACACCGCACCAGGGCAACGAAGCGCGCTTTAAGAACATCCTCCGCTTGCTGTCGGACGACGGCAAGCACATTGCCGGTGCGGCTGGGCGCGTGATCTTCCGAACCAAGGATCGAGTGAGGGATTGGCGAGGTGCCCCCTTGTTCCCGTCGCGCGACATTCGCGAGCCCACGGTGGTTCGCCTGGGGCAGGCCTACGAGCGCTGGTACCTCGACATCGGGGCGCTGTATGACGCCGAAGGTCCGGACGGGGCGCGCGCCCGGGCTGCTGGCTGGGCCAAGGGCCAGGCGCTGCAGTGGGCTGCATCCAGCGTACAAGCTGGCATTGGCTACTTGGTGCGGCTGGCGATGCGGCGCCTAGGCTGGGCCCTCGGCCAGCCAGCGCTGACTCGCGCCATCGCGGCGCTACGGCCCTACCGCGGCGGGCCGGTCAACGAGCCGTTGGAGGTGCTGTTTGAGCGCCTGTCGCGGCAGGTCGGCGTGCGGATTACGGAGCAAGGGCCTCTCGAGGACGAGGAGGTCGATGAAGATGAATGGAAGCCGGATGCCATCCATTTGGCCAGACTGCTTGACGAGGGTGTGCACCTTATGGGCGGGAATGCGGCACAGGCCAAGTGGGATGCCGTGTGCAACTTGATTGACGCCGCAGGCGACGAGAAGGTGGTGTTGTTCGCCCAACCGGTCGAAACGGTCACCGTGGTGGCAAGCATCCTGGAGCGCCGGTACGGGCAGAAGCCAGCGTTGATCATCGGCAACCAGAAAGACGAAGAGAGAACGGCTGAGGTGGCACGCTTTCAGTCGGATTGCGGCCCGCGCTTCCTGGTCTCATCGCGCGCAGGGGGCGAAGGCCTGAACATGCAGCGTGCAAGAAGGCTGATCCACCTGGATGTACCCTGGAACCCGATGGACCTGGAGCAACGCATTGGGCGAATCCATCGTTTCGGGTCGCGCAAGACGGTAATCGTTGACACGGTGGTAGCCGCAGGCAGCCGAGAGGTGGACATGTACCGCGTAGCGCGAGACAAGCTGGCGATGATTGCCCAGCACTTGGACCCGGAACAGTTCGAGACCTTGTTCAGTCGCGTGATGTCGCTAGTGCCGCCCAAAGAGCTGGAATCCGTGCTGAGCGATGTGACCGGCGCGGTCGGCCTTGATGACCCGGCTATCCAGCAGATTGGGCGTCTCGTCACCGAGGGATACCGCTCGTGGAGCACGTTCGATGAGGCCTATCGTAAGCAAGCGGAGCAGATTCGCGCCACGGATCCGGGCGAGGCCCATTGGGCCGACCTGGGCAGCTTCCTTGTGAAGCACTGTGGGGCGAACGAAGGCAGCGCGGCAACCTTCGGATCGTTCACATTCCAGGACAACGAAATCGTGGCCGTCGAGGAAGAGGTACCGACGATTCACTTCGGCGGAAAGGCGTTTGCCTGCGGAGACACGGGCGGCCTGAGAGCGGTTGGCGCTGATGGGTCAGCCGCTCTGCAGTTGGGTCTGAACATTGAGGCCGTGCAGCAGGCGTTGGCCCAGCAGTTCGCGCTGGGGCGTCGCGTTGGGCCGGCGTTCGTGAATCGGCCTGAAGGCCTCGACTTCCTCGGCGCCGAAAAAGAGGTGGTAGTCGTACTCGCCTTCCTTCGGCAGCGCCTGGAGCAGGAACGCGGCACCTGGGCCGAGCGCGACTTGTCTTTGCATTGCTTTTCGGCCCCGCCCAGAGGGAAGCCGGTCGAACTAAACGGAAAGCAGAGAGCCGCGCTCATTAGGGAAAGCCATCTGGTGCCTCGAATCAAGGATGGAAGTGCGGTTCTCTTGCAGGCGGACGTTGTGGCGCTCGAGAGTGCCATTTTCCGAACGCTGAAGCGGCCGAGCGACGAGCAAATGTCTGCCGGCGTGAGATACGCGCTGTGGCCGCTGGCGACGTTGGTGCTTGTGCCGTAGTCAGACGCTGTTGTAGCTCCCTCAACTCCGCTATTCGCGCTCCCGAATGCAGGGGGCCTGAAAGCCACCCCTTACAAGGTCTTGCTGAGAAAGTGGCTGTACCCTCCTGACTCCATAGAGGAATCAGGAGAGCGGAGATCCGGCAAGCCGTTATCGAGCGATTTGAGCAGCATGCGCCGGCGTGCGTGATGGCGCGAGTGGCGCTTGAGCAGGCATTGCCGGCTGCCTGGGTGGACGAGATGTTCGAGGCGGATCGCCAGCGTCAGTACCCGAGGGAGCTGATGTTCTCGACCATCGTGGAGTTGATGACATTGGTCACGTCGGGACTGCAGCCGTCGGTGCATGCGGCTGCACGCAAGATGCAGAGCCTGCCGGTATCGCTGGCGGCGCTGTACGACAAGCTCAAGCGCACCGAGCCGGCGGTTCTGCGAGGGCTGATGCGCGGCAGCGCGCAACGTCTGGTTCCGGTTGCCGCGCAGTTTGATGGGCAGGCGATCCTGCCGGGATGGCAGTTGCGCATCGTCGACGGTAATCACTTGCCGGGTAGCGAAAAGCGATCGCAGCCGTTGCGCGGGCATCGATGGGCGGGTTGCCGGGGCACAGCTTACCCGGACGTGGGCCTGGTGTGCGATGTGGTGGGCTGCGAGGACGCGCACGAAAGCGAGCGAGTGGGCGTGCAGCCCTTGGTGGAGGGCGCCCAGCCCGGGCAACTGTGGATAGCTGATCGGCACTTCTGCACCCACGCCATCGTGCAAGGCTTCAGTCAGGCGGGGGCGAGCTTCATCGTGCGCGAGCACGCACGCCACCCGCGATTGATGCAGCAAGGCGTCTGGGGCGAGCACTCGCGCATCGACACGGGGCAATTGCGCGAGCAGGCCATTCCCGTCCAAGCTGTCCCCGACGCCCAGGCCGCGCCGCCGGCTTGGCGGCGCATCGAGATCGAACTGGACACATCGAACCGAGTGACTGCCTGCACCTCCCTGCGGATCCACGCGCGGACCTTGAGTTCGCCAACGTACCCCATTGATCAGCCCGCGCACGCTCTTTCCTGCGCAGCGATCGCGTCACGCAGCCAAGCTTTCTGTTGACCGACGCCGAGGCCTGCGAGCGGGCGTACGAGCCGCGCTCGCGGCGCAACAACCTGGATGCGAAGCGCCAGCTCCTCGGCGTAATGAGCGCCGGCCAGCATGACCAGCTCGATGTCACCCGCGCGAAGGTCCCACCGCGTTTCGATCGAGGCGAAGACGATCGATGCCCAGCGACGCCGCTCGTCGACGGTCATCGCATACATGCTCCCGTCGTACGGTTGGAGCGACTCCTGCAGGTCGACCACGTGATGCCTCGGCGACAAGACGACGATGTCCTCGAAAGGCTGCAGCCTCGCCCACGCCAGCGACTTGCGAAACACGTCTCCCGTGTAGATCTCGTGCGCAGCCGCTGCACGGTCGAGCTTGCTCGCGCTGCACGCGATGAGGCAAACGCGCCTCACGCCTGCGGGACCCATGATCGGCCTTGTCATGCGAGCACCACCAAGAACAAGAGCACCACCACCAGCAGGCGCTGGTTGTCGTGCAAGAAGCGATGCCAAGTCGATGCGCCAGCGGAAAAAAGCGTCCAAGAGCCCAGCCAGCACCCTGCGGCCGCGAGCATCACCACGCTCACCACCAAGAGCTTGATCGTGCGGGCGAGTTGGTCCGCGCTGTGCCCGGTCACCGAGTAGTAGGCCTCGTCTGGATTGATGGTGCCGGCTGCCGGCCCGTCGGTCACCACGCGCACGCCCGGTGCGGCGTGGGTGGGGCCCGACGGCGTGGGGACGGGCACCTTGACGCCGCCAGATGGATGACCCGAGGCGAACTGCGTGCAGTTCGAACCGGAACCCGTGATCGTGTAGCCGCCAAAGCGCGAGATGTATTCGGTGATCGGCGTGTTGTTGCCGTCCCTCGGCACCGACCGACCATCGCTACGAAGAAACGCGGCCAGGTTCCCGCTGCCGACCAGGTGCGCTGCGGCGATCATCCCCGACTGGGTCATCTCGACGCCGCCGACGGTCTGGCCGACGTAGCTCTCGAGTCCCTGCGCCTTGATGTAGCTCCACACGCGCTGGTGATAGGTGGCGATCGCCTGCGCCTGCGCGGTTG
>JAJKJU010000083.1 GCA_021153565.1 Rhizobacter sp. | reverse complement strand
GAACTTGTCATGCGTCAACCCCGCCTTCTTCAAACCTCGTAGGGGAAAAATTTGCTCCAACGGCCATCTTCCGCGTGTCCAGCGTACGTAAAGGTCAGCTCAACCTCAGGGAAAAATCCGCGTGGAAACGGTGACCGGCGGCCGCTACGCCCGCGCAAAGTTCGCCGGCATCTCAGAGACTGAGAGTATTTCGATCATGCCCGCTCATCACGCCAAAAGCCCCTTGCTCGTCGTTGCAAATGCTCGCCATAGCCAAGCTATGGCTGCGCTTTGCGCCTAGATCAAGCGCGCCTTTTGACGTGCTGCTCGGACACGTTCGAAATACTCTCAGCCGCTCAGTCGAGGTCCACTCCGCGTAGCAACGCTTCATGGCCGAATGGATGCCGACAGCGGCTACCAGGTCGACGACCGGCTCGCCTTCGAGCTTTACGGCAAGGACTTCGGAATGGACGAGAAGACCGGCACGCTCAATTCAACTGTTTGCTGTGCATGCCGGTGAAGCCGATGTAGCGGCCTTGGTGGCCTAGACCAGTGTACGGGCCTCGGTTTCGCTGACCTGCGCTTCACCGCTGCGCGTGTCGCTGCCCCGGTCCATTGCCTTTCGGATATGGGCCATGAGTTCGTCTTCCGGGTATGGCTTGCCGAGCAGGACGCTCACGCCGGCAAGTTTGGCCTCCTCGCAGTGCCGGTCGTTGGCGGCGGTGATCATGATGACGGGGATGTGCGCCGTGACGGGATTCTTTCGCACGTGGTGCGTCAGCGCGAAACCATCCATGCCAGGCATCTCGACATCGGTGATCACCACGTCGGGCATGTTGGCCTGGATCTGCTGGATCGCATCGAGCCCGTCGGTGGCATAGCACACCTTGTACTGGTGCTGCGCCAGCAGGCGGCCGGTCTTGATGCGAACGATCTTGGAATCGTCGGCGATCATGACCAGGGTTTGGTCGGGTGTCTTGGGTTGCGCGGCCGAGGCGGCCCGGCCGGATGCCCGCGCGCGGGTTTGTTGTTCGGCCTCGATGCGGGCAGCTTGAACGCGGGCCGCCTCTTCGGCAGCCAGTCGGGCAGATTCGATGCGTGAAGCTTCGGCCGCTGCAATGCGGGCAGCTTCCGCAAGAGCGGCACGTTCAGCAGCAGCACGCGCGGCCTCTTCGGCGGCAAGCCTCGCAGCCTCGATACGCGCGACTTCCTCGTCCCGCGCGGCTTTCTCGGCCGCAAGTCGGGTAGCTTCGGCACGAGCAACTTCCTGAGCTGCAAGGCGTTCAGCCTCGGCACGGGCGGCATCTTCCGCAAGCCGTGCAGCTTGTTCACGCTCTGCCTGTTCCGCAGCCGCACGTGCTGCCTCGATCCTGGCGGCCTCCGCCCGTTCAGCGTCGATACGGGCAGCTTCGGCACGAGCCAACTCCTCGGCGGCGAGACGGGCCTCTTCGGCGCGCTTCGCCTCTTGCGCAGTCCGGCGGGCAGCCTCGGCACGGGCCGAGTCTTGCGCGGCCCGCAGCGCTGCAGCAGCCCCCTCAGCCGCACGATTCGTTACTGCGACGCGCGCCGCTTCCTTCGCGGCAAGTTCAGCCGCTTCGGCCCGGGCAGCCTCTTCGGCCGCCGCCTTGCGACGAGCTTGCTGACGTGCAGCTTCTTCTGCCGCCAGGCGCTGCGTTTCGGCCCGAGCGGCTGCATCTGCCTTGATGCGCGATCGGTCTTTCGAGGTGGCGCGCTTGAAAACGCCATAACCCAGCCATGCCACCAAAAGGCAGACACCGAACCCCGCCAGGAACCACTGCAAGTACTCGTCCATGAATGTCACCCAACCACAGAGATTCTTCAAGCATAGGGGCGAACGCCGTCGAGTGCTTCGACCAACTGGCCTTCCTCCCCGACTATTTCTCAAACTCGCCCAATTCGCAAGCGACTGCGCCGGGAACGAACGCTGACACGGGGAGTCGCTTTGGGCGAGATATTTTTCCGGTCAGGCGGACCAGTTCACACAACAGGTGCGTCATCACATGATCCGTTCGGACTGGATTTATGACGGCAGCAAGTCCAGCGGCCAGGAGACCGTCATCTGGTCGACCTCCTTCGCGCCGAAGTCGAACTGCTTGATCCGCGCGAGCAGCTTGCTCTCCAGCTCATGGGCCTTGAGTTCGCTCGAAAGAACTCGGCAGTCCACGACCTGTCCCGACGGCGAGATCTTCAGCTCCAGCACCACCCTGCCCTGCAGCGCCGGCTCGTCGCGCAGCGCACGGTTGTAGATGGCGTAGAGGGCGCCCTTGTTGCGTTCGAACACGAGGCGGATGTCTTCAAGCGAGCGCGATGCCTTGCCCGAGTTGCCGCGGTGCACCGTGCCACCGCCGCCACCGCCCGTGCCAGCACCATCGCCCTTGCCACCGCGTGAGCCGCCGCCACCGGCCCCTCCACCACCACCGCCGCCCGCCGCCCCTTCCACCAACGTGGTCGCGCGACCTGCCAAGCCACCGCCGCCGGTATTGCGGCTGTAGCCGGCGGTGTTGATGCCGCCGCTGCCGCCCGCGGCATTGGACGTGATCAGCGCACGCGTGGGCAACCCGGGCTCATTGCCCGCTCCGACACCCGCGCCGACGCCGGTACCCACGCCCGGACCTTGCTTGATGTCCTTGTTCAACTGCACCGCCACGGGGGCGCTGTTCTGCATCTCCTGAATCTCGTTCTTCATGGCGAGCAGGCCGATGCCCGATGCCTTCCTGCGTGCGTTTTCCAGCGCTTCACCCGGTGGCTTGTTGGGCACCGGATTGCGCGCCTCAGGAACCGCAGCGGCCTTCTTGAGGGGCGCGGCTTTGACGGGTTCAGGCTTGCCGTCGTGCTTGACGGCCTCTTCCTTCATGCGTTCGGACTTGACCGCGGGCGCAGGAGGAGGTGGTGGCGGCGTCTCACGTTCGAGCACCAGCTTGGCAAGTCGCGGCGGAAGGTCCTGCGGGGCCGATCGATCGGGCTTCACGATCGGTATCCACGGCACCGTCACGAACAACACCAGGCACAGGCCCAGCACGCGTCGAAGAATGCGGTGATAGCGCGCTTCATCGTCGGTCGCGGTCGACCACGGCAGCACCGGCTCGCGGAATGAAACAGCAAGGGCGGCGCTCATCACGAGTCCTTCCTGCGCACCGCGAACGACACGTCGCTGAAATTCGCCCGCGCACAGGTCACCATGATCTTGCGCAAGAGGCTGTATGGGATGTCCTTGTCGCCCATGATGGTGATGGACTTGCCCTGCGCCGCGTTCTCCTTGCGGATCACCTGCCGATTCGCCTGCAGGTCGAGCTCTGCCTTCAGCGTGTCGATGAGGTCAGCCGGCTGGCTGATCACGTCCGCCACGTTCGCAACCTTGCGGCCGTCGACGATGATCTCCGCGGCGCTCACGACGACGACGACAGTTTCCTTCGGGCTTTTCTCGGCCACCGACGCAGGCAGCTGCACCGCCTTCGGGCTTGGCAGCAGCTCGACGCCGGTCGCGTTGGACAGCAGGAAGAAGATGAGAATGGTGAAGACGTCGATGAGCGACACGAGGTTCATGTCGACCATCGTCTGATTGCGGCTTTTGCGTTCGGCGCGCTTCTGAATTGGGGTCAGCTTCATGATCCCCTCGATCTACTTCTTGACGATCGGCGCGTCGCCGATCGAAATGTTGGGGAACAAGTCGGTGGAGATCAGCTTCGGCCCTTGCGACGTCTTCGTCACGCGTATCACGTCCATCACTTGCACGAGCGAGTCGTACGAGGTGTTGGGTTGGGCGAGCAGCGTGGCGTCGAGCTTGTCCGGGAACTTCACCTTGATCTGATACATCAACGCCGACAGCGACGTGAGGTCGTAGCCCTTGTCGGTATTCGGAATGCGCTTGATGAGGCCGCCGATGCGGTCCCCGACCTCGATGGCATCGGGTCGCAGCACCACTTCGAGCTTGAGATCCTCGGCCTTCAGTTGCTCGGACGAACCCGACGACTGCGCCGGCAGCGACAGGTCGATGACCGCCAGGCGTGTGAACACCGCCGTCGACAACAGGAAGGGCACAAGCACCACGATCAGGTTGATGAACGCAGTGATCTCGAGATGGGCCGCATGCTTTCGCAGGCGTCTGACACGCATGGTCAACTCTCCTGTCGAGCCAATCGGATAAGAGCAAGGCGGCTCATCACTTCGTCGCCGACTGTTCAGCCCTGATGCGCTGCACGTGGTTCAGGAAGCTGATCTTGGCGGCCTCGAGGCCGTCCACGATCTCCGCAGTCTTCGATTGCAGGAAAGAGTGGATCAAGAGGAACGGGATCGCGACCATCAGCGCGAAGGCAGTGTTGTTCATCGCAATCGAGATCGAGGCCGACAACATCTCGGCCTTCTCTGCCGGGTTGACCTGCGCCACCGCCGTGAAGCCTTTGATCAAGCCGATGATGGTGCCCAACAGCCCCACCAGCGTGATGACGTTGGCGAAGGTCGCGATGTAGTGCGTGCGCTTTTCAAGGCGCGGCACGATTTCCATCATCCCTTCTTCCATCGCCGCGTCGAGGTCTTCGCGGCGACCGGGGCTTTGCATGCGCGCGAGACCATAGCTCACGATCTTGCCGATGGCGGCATCTGACTTCTCCGTCACGCGATGCACTTCCTTGAACTGCCCTTGTTGCAGCATGGGCAACACCTGCGCCCACACCTTGCGGTTTTCGCTGCGCGCACGACTGAGGATCGTGAAGCGCTCAATGGCGATCGCCAGGCCCATGGCCATGATCAAGATGCTCGGGTAGATGAACAACCCGCAATCCTGGAAGAATTTCACTGCTGTCTGGAACGCATTCATTTCTCTATCTCCGATACCAACTGTTTGAATCGTGGCGGGTAAAAACTACCTGCTGGCCGGCGGCGTCACTTGCGGCACTGCGGCTGCCTGCGCAGAGCGCGCCTGGGTCGACGCGTCGTACTGCACCTGCCGACGAAACACGTCGCGATCGACCGGGGCCATGGCCTCGTCGAGCACGCTCACCAAGGGTCGGCCCGAGAGGTCGCCCGGCATGGGCTTCTTCCAGGGCACGATATACAAGACCTTCGGCAGTTCGCGGTTGCCGATGATTCGTGTGCGGTCGATGTCCGCGCGGTCTTGCGCAAAGGAAGGTGTCGCGAACGTCGCTGCGGCTGCCGCCATTGCTGCAACTGCCGCCATGGCGGGCAGCCGGCTTATGGATCTCTGCGTCATGCCTTCTCCTTCTTGCCTGCAGTCATCGGCGCTTGCTTGCGATTCTTCAGGTCCGCGATCCACTTGCTTACCAAAGGATCGCCGCCCGGCGTGAGCGCAAGATAGCGGTCATACAGCTCCAGCGCGCGCTTGCCGTCCCACAAGTACATGTCATTGAGGATGGCGAGATTGAGCACAGCCATCGCGTAGTTCTCATCAATCGCGATCGCGCGTTCGTAGGCGTCGCGCGCCTTGGCGAACTGGCCGTTCTGGCGGTAGCTGACTCCAAGCTGGTTCAAGTAGACGGGTTGCTTCGGATTGGCCTCTACGGCCCTTTCGAAATCTGCCACGGCTTCGGGCAGCTTGCCGGCCTGGCGATCGACCACTCCTTCGCTGCGTTCGACCTTGCCGTAGCGCACCGGCCGCATTTCACGCAGCGCCGTGAAGCTGTCCTTGACCCACTTGTCGTAGATGCCGTCGGCGGCACGACGCGCATTCACCTCGTGCAGTTCCATGGACTTCTCTTCGAATGGATAGGCCTGCTCTTCGAGCATCACGTTGTATTGCTCGAGCTCGATCTTCGACAGCTTCTTGGGCCGCTGTGACGACATCAAGGCCTTGCCGAAGTCTTGATAGACGGTGGCGATGTAATAAGTCGCAGCCGTCGACACATCGGCCACGCCGTAGTCGGATGCGACGGCATAGGCCTTCAAGACCTCTTCCATCTTGGCCTTCTTGAGCTTCAACTGCCGGGCCAAAGGTTCGACCAGTTGAATCTTCTTGTAGTCGTTGAGCACAGGCTCGGCCATCGTGAGCGCCGCGGTCGCGCCGAGGTAGCGCGTGCGGTTGGTGCGGGCACTGCCGCCGGCTTGGTCGACCTGGAAGATTTCCTTCATCAAGGCGAACTCACGGGCGGCGTTGCCGTCTTGCTTGGCCAGCCCCGCAAGGCGCAAGCGTGCTTCGACAGCAGGTTCGAGCGGATTGGGGTACTGCTTCACGTATTGCGTGTAGGCCTTGGTGGCCGGCCCACGCGAACCGCCTTTCTCGTACAGCTCGGCGGCCTGCCACAGTGCATCACGAGCGACGTTCGGGTCCTTGCTTCCGGCAGAGATGCGCTCGAGCTCCGCCGCCGCCGGCGCCCACTGCTGCTTCTCGATGTAGGCCACGGCCAGCTTGCTACCCACTTCGGATTGAAGCGGATGGCTCGGGAAGCGTGTGCGGAAGTCTTCCAAGGTTCGCGCGGCAGCGTCCCAATCCTTCAAGCCGATGAGGGCGGCGGCAGCGTCGTACTGCGCCGTCGCACGAACCGAGGATTGCGGTGCCACCGTCGCGGCTCGCGTGAAGTGTCCGACGGCCTCGCGTGCCTTGCCTTCAGCGCGGGCCCTTTCACCCTGCTTGTAGACCGAGGCGGCGAGACGCTCGACGAGGTCGTTGCGTCCGGCTTCCTTCTCCGGCGTCAGTGCAAGCACTTCGCCGTAGGCCTGTTCGGCCTTGTCGAACGCGCCGCGGTCGAAGGCCGTGTGCGCCACCACCGTCCATGCAACACGGCGCTGTACGGGTGCGGCAGGCGGTTGCAGCGCAAGCACCTGCTGGGCCACGGTCGACGCTTGCTCCATGTCCTTCAACGCGTAGAGCTTCTCTGCCGCGTTGGTCAGCACCGGGCCCGTGCGCGGATCCGCGTTGAATTCCTTGGCAAAGCGCAAGGCACTCGCGACGCTCGCCTTCTGCAAGGCAGGCATGTCTGCCGGCGCTGCGCGCTTCTCTTGCTGCGCATCACCAAGCAATGCCGCATAGCCGGCATCTGCGCTCTTGTCGTGCTTCGGATACTGGTACGCCGTCTTCTCGTACTCCACGCTTGCCTCGGCGAACTTGCTGTCTTCGTACAGCAGCTCGGCCAGCAGGAAGTTGTTCTGCGCCGTGGCCGGATCGCTCGGGAAGGACGCGATATAGGCGCGGTACCAGCGCACCGCTTCCTGGTAGTCGGCAGAGCTCTTGCTCTTCTGCGCCGTGGCATGGTGGTAGCGCGCCAGCTCGGTGAGGTGGGTCTTCACCAGCGGCTGCGCGTTTGCCCAGCCAGCCGGATTGGCCTTGCGGAATTCACTGCCTGCGCCGTAGGTGGACACGTAGTCCTTTTTCGCATCGAGCGCCAGCGTGCCGAAGCCCGATTCCTGGTAGGTATCGATGACACGCGCTTGCAGCACCGGCGCCTGAGCATGCAGCGGATGCAGCTTCACGAAGGTGCCGAAGGTGTCGGCTGCGTCTTTCACCCGCTCCTGCCTGATGTAGAAATCGCCGAGCTGCTGGTACACGCGGAATTCATAGGAGCGCCGCGCGTCCGAATTGATGTAGGGCGGAATCGACTCCGCACCCTTCAGGTTCGCCAGCGAGATGCTCGTCACGCGGAAGGTGTCTTCCACCAGCTCGCGGTCGGCGCGCGACAAGTCTGGCAGGGTGTCGAGCGCCGCATCGCTTTCGCGATTCGCCACCGTCAGGTCCAGCACGCCGAAGAATGGGTTCAGGGCCTCTTCGAGCCGCCCCTGCTTGAAGAGCGACCATCCCTGCATGTACAGCGCCCGCTGCTGATACGGATTGCTCGCGTCGCCCTTGAGCACGGTGGCATAGGCCTGCTCGGACTTCACATAGTCTCGCGTGGTGAACAGCAGTTCCCCGCGGCGGAAGTGCGCTTCGTCGCGGTAGGCGGTATTCGGGTAAAGCACGACCAGTTGGTCGAGCGTCTTGAGCGCGACTTCGAGTTGGCCGTTTTGCTCATAGGCACGCGCCAATTGATACAGAACGCGGTCGTTGCCCGGATCCTCCGGATAGGTCTTGAGATAGTCCTGGTATCGCGCGATCGCGACCTTGTAGTCGGGGCCAGCCGCCGCCTGGCCCGTGGCGCTGCGGTTGTCGGCGCTGTCCATCTCAAGGTCGCCGAGCCGGCGCATCGCTTCGTTGCGCTGGGGCGCATGCGGCGCGGTGTCGAGGAACTTGCGATACGCGGCGATGGCCTTCTCTTCACTGCCTTCGATGCCCTTGTCCTTGTCGATGGCGATCTGTCGCGTGGACAGGGTCTTGAGCGTCGGCTCGTTGTCGGGCGTCGAGGCGGTGCGCTTGCCGACCAGGGACGAACATGCCCCGAGGCTTGCGCAGACGATGAGCAGCGCCAGTGTCGCGTCAAGCCTCAAGTGTCGTTTGATCGCGCCGCTGTCGCAGCGCAGCGCAAAGCGCGCCGACGAGTCATGGCCGTCGCTATGGCGAGGAGGTGCAACGCCGCAATGCGCTTCGAGAGCAAGCGAGCAGCCGACACTTGAGGCTTGACGCGACACCAGGCTACGGCTTGATCGCATCATCTGCATCCCGCGATGGGTTGGCCCGGTCGTACAACTGCGCGACCGCGAAGCGCGCCTGAGTGGCGTATTCGGCAAGACGTTCCTTCTGGCGTGTGAGTTCGGCAACGGCAATTTCCTGCACCACCTGCTGCTGTTCCTTGCTGAGCGCGGCCACACGCGGAATCAACGCCTGGATGCGCTTGTCGAGCTCGACGATGCGCTGGGCGTATTTCTCGTGGCGGGCGGGCTCGTCCTTTTGTGCCTGCGCCAAGGCGGCATCGCGGCGACGCGCCTCATCAAGTGCCGTGTCGATGATCTTCATGCCCTTTTGCGCGTCCCACAGTCGAGCCGCGTATTGATCAGCGAGCCGCCAAGTGAGAGCACCGCTGGCCAGACGCGCCCGTTCACGCGCTGCGTTCATCTCGGCGTCTTCGCCCGCCTGCTTCAGGATGGACTGCACGCTGTCGATGCGCGCAAGAAGATCGAGCTCTTTCTCGTTGGCGAAGGCGACCCCGTCTTGCCTTTCTTGCGCCCGCGCCATCTCCTTGGCGAGATCGTCGCGGCGCTTTTGCAGGGCTTCGATCCCGATGACCCGAGCCTTCTCGAGTACCTTGGGCAGGCGCTCGGCGTAGGCATTGCGGCGGTTCGCCAACATGTCGCCGAAGACGCCCAGCTTGTCTTTCCAGTCTTGCAGATTGCGCGAGAGGAACTGCAGGTCGCGCAAGTTCTTGAAGGCTTCCTGGAACTCGTGCTGCGCAAGCACCTGTGTGAGGTGGCCGGCATGAGTCATCTCGGGCAGGCTGCCGATCTTCCAGAACCAGCCCATCTCATCGCCGGGGTTGCTTTCCAGCAATCCCTCGACGAACTTGCCTGCACGAATGGCGGCAATGGATTCGTCCAGACCGGCGCTTTCCTTGTCGAAGACCTCGATGGCGTCGGTGTATTGCTGCAGCGCTTGGCTGTAGGCACCGAGCGCTGCATACGCATAAGGCACTGCGATGCGGGCTTCGAGTACCGCCGAATCGCTCACGTCGCGCTGGGCGAGTTCGGTCCAGGGCACAAGCGCCTGCCGGGGCTGCTTGAGCGCATCAGCCGCCCACCCGAAACCCAGCAAGGCCTTGTTCGACTGCATGCCGTTCAGGCGCACGCGCTCCAGGTAGGTTCGCGCGTTCTCGGCACGGTTTTCCTGCAACGCGGTGAAGCCGAGCGCGACGTTGGCCTTGTCGCGCAGGCTGCGTGACTCTTCGTTCGCGGCGGGCGCGCGGCCCAGTTCGTCGAGCATGGCCGTGCCGCGCAAGCTGTCGCCGCTCTTGATGAGTGCGACAGCAAGGTTGAAGCGCGCGTATCGGCTCGCGTCCTTGGCAGTGGCCATCGCGTTCAGCGCTTTAGCCGCACCGGCGAAATCACCGCGCGCCATCAGCATGTTGGCCTTCAGCAGGCCACGGTCTTCTTCGAACTCGGGTGGCAGATGATTCTCGATGCGGTTCATCGCATCCTCTGCCTCGGCCAGGAAGCCGCGCTGATAGCGGATCTTGGCGAGGAAGTACCAGGCGCGGTCGCGCACCGCCGGCTTCGCGCCCGTCTCGATCAGCTTGGCGAAGATCTCGCCCGCTTCGCGGTGCAAGCCGTAGGACAGCAGCATGCCGCCGCGCAAGATTTCCGCTTCATCCGCGTGATGCGGCATGCGTTCGAAATGCTGCGACACCATCAGGCTTGTGATCGAGCTGAAGTAGCGGTCTTGGAAGAAGTGGAAAAGACCGTCGCCGTAGTGCGGGTCCTGCACGGTGTGTGGCGGCGCATCCGCTGCGGCGCGCACGCCGCCCGCGAACGCCGACGCCACCGCTGCAGCGACAGCGAGCGAGCGCAGGGCTTTCCTCAAAATGGGCCGGGACTGCATGTACGTTTACTGCCAGACCTTGACTTCAAACTCGGGTTGCAGCTTCTTGCTCGAATCCTTGATCTGCAGCTCGATGTACTTCGGCTCCGTCGACTTGTCGAACTTGACCGTCGTGCCGCGCTTGTAGTCGCGATCGTGCGGACCTTTGCCGGTGAAGAAAGCCACGATCTCGTGCTTGCCTGCGCGCAGGTTGCCGAGGTATACGCGCTGCACGCCGCCGCGATGCAGTGCCTGCACTTCGAGCGGGGTGTAGAGGTAGTTGGTGACGACCTTGTCGTCGAGCTTCACCTGCACGGAATCGAGCGAGAACATCACACCCACGTCCATGGACACGAAGAGGGCGACTTGCGTGCTGGCAGGGAACAGCAGTTCTTCTTCCAGTACCAGGAGATCGCGGTTGAGACGAATCACATCGCCCTTCACGTCCTGCACGCGGTTGTCGAGGCTTGCAGCCGATGCAGCCAGCGTCGGTGCGTCGGCGACCACAGGCGTGCTGGCCGCACCCGCGGGAACCGGTGCATCGGCACCCCAAGCAGACGCTATCGAACCTGCGGAGAGCACGAACGAAAGGGCCAAGATCTTGAGGGTATGGGTCGGAATAACTTTCCGGGTTCGTTCATGCTTCACCGGCCCCCCTTCGGGCTCCACTTGCTCCCTCTCGGGCAGCATCCGCTCCCGTTCGGGCAGCATCCGCTCCCGTTCTGGCTGCACCCACTCCCGTTCGGGCTGCACCCACTCCCGTTCGGGCTGCACCCACTCCCGTTCGGGCTG
>JAJKJU010000082.1 GCA_021153565.1 Rhizobacter sp. | reverse complement strand
GGCGCTGGGCGGGATGCGATGCAAGGCGCTCCGAGCGCCGTGTGGCGAGCCACACAAGTGAGGAGCAACGCCGCAGCGCGCCCGCCCAGCGCCCCCCAAAAAACGGGAAATTGTTTCGGGCCAAATCCTAAGGGTCGCCACAAAGAAAAAGCCCCAACCAGAAGGTCAGGGCTCAAAAGCCTTAACGCTGTCATCACGTTGAGGCACCTGCTCAGGGAGGAAAAGCAGGGAATGACCACCTTGCGGCTATCATTCATCGATTACTTTAGCAGATGAACGGCGCTTCCGGGGAGCGAACAACACCCGGAATAACGCGAAGTTTTACCTGGGTTCCAGGGTCGACAAACGCGCCCGTTCACACTTCACCGGAATTGCGCACCGTGTCCATACTCCCCCCCTATCCCGCCAGCCGCCCACGGCGTCTGCGCCGCGATGAATTCAGCCGCTCGATGGTGCGCGAACATCGCCTACATGCCAGCGATCTGATCCTGCCGGTGTTCATTTTGGCTGGCGAGAATCGCACTGAAGACATCGCATCGATGCCGGGCGTACAACGCAGAACCATCGACCGTCTGCTGCCGCTTGCTGACGAATGCCTGACTCTCGGCGTGCCATGCATTGCGCTCTTTCCGGTGATCGATGCAAGTCTCAAAACTGAGGATGGAAAAGAGGCGCTGAATCCTCAAGGTCTCGTACCCAACGCCGTGCGCGAGCTGAAGAAGCGCTTCCCCGAACTCGGCGTGCTCACCGATGTCGCGCTCGACCCGTTCACGAGCCACGGCCAGGACGGTTTACTCGATCAGAACGGCTACATCGTCAACGATGAAACTGTTGAAGTTCTAAGGCAACAGGCGCTGGTGCAAGCCGAGGCCGGCGTCGACATCGTTGCCCCCAGCGACATGATGGACGGCCGTATTGGCGTGATCCGCCAGGCGCTCGAATCGCGCGGCCTGATTCACACGAAAATCATGGCATACAGCGCAAAGTATGCGAGCGCCTTCTATGGCCCCTTCCGCGATGCTGTTGGCTCCGCCAAAAACCTCGGCAAGAGCAACAAGAAGGTCTATCAAATGGACCCCGCCAACACAGACGAAGCGCTGCGCGAAGTGGCGCTCGACATCGCCGAAGGCGCGGACATGGTGATGGTCAAACCCGGCATGCCCTATCTCGACATCGTGCGACGGGTGAAAGATGAATTCCGCTTTCCGACCTTTGCCTATCAGGTGAGCGGCGAGTACGCGATGCTCAAGGCCGCGGCGGCCAACGGGTGGCTGGACCACGATGCCGTGATGATGGAGAGCCTGCTTGCATTCAAGCGCGCAGGCGCGGATGGCGTACTGAGCTACTTCGCTTTGGACGCCGCTCGCCTCCTCGATCAATGAGCAGCCCCCACGTCGCTTCGCTCCTGCCCCGCGAGGAGGCGCAGTCCTCCCTTGGGGCGGCCCGGCGGCAGAACTAATGCGCATCTTCCACATCTGCGGCGATCAGTTCACCGAGCTCGAATCATTTCCAGAGCAATTACCAGCCGTCGGATATTTGTGGATCGGTTCGGCGCGGCGCGAGTTCGAGGTCAATGCGGGCTTGCTGCAGGCCTCCTTGCAACGATGGACGGGCGGGCAGTTGTTCGAACCGCATATCGTCGACCTGCTGAACATTCAACTGCCCTCGCATTACGACTACACCTCGTGGTACGACATCCTCGTATTCCGACGGCTCGCCGCCGGCGGCGGCAGTGCGCCGATGTTCATCGACGAGAACACGGGCACCCTGGCCACCGCGCGCAAGGCGCTCGCGTCCATAGACACCAGCCCCGTTGGCTTCTCGCTCTTCGACCGAGTGCTTCTGACCGTGCACCCGACTGACTGCACGGTGCGGGACCATTTCGCCAACCGGCTCAAGGACCAGGTTCAAGGCAGCGAAAGTCGGCTGATCGTGCGCCTGCCCACCAGCCCGGCGGACCTGATGCTGCGCATGGTCAACCACATGGTCGACAGTTACCTCGAACTGCGCCGCCTGCTCACCCGGCAGCTTGGCTATTTGCAGCAAGAGCTTTTCAGCCCGCGCAACACCTACGACACGTGGCAGTTGCTGCTCGAATCGCGCAACACGCTGCACATGCTGGAAGAGACTTGCGAGGACCAGCGGAGCGCGATCGTCGAATGGATCGACGCGCTCGACGAATGGCCCGATCCGCCGACAGGCGGCGAGCGACGCGAGAGAGATCTGCTGCGTGTGCGTTCACGTGACGTGCTCGAGCACATCGAACGCGTGTTGAGCCACGTGCGGCGGCTGGAGTCGTCGTCGGAGGCCGCCGTGGAGATTCATTTCGCGGCGCAGAGTCATCGCACGAACGCCATCATGCGGACCCTGACAGTGCTGACCGCGATCTTCCTGCCTCTCAATCTGGTGACGGGATTTTTCGGGATGAATTTCGAGGGCCTGCCGCTGATTCACAGTGCGCGCGGCTTCTGGACCGTGGCGGGCGTGATGGCGATCCTCGGCATCGGGCTAAGCATCTTTTTCTGGCGCAAGCGCTACATCGGGACGAAGCACTGAGGAGAGGCTGAGAGTATTTCGAACGTGTCCGAGCAGCACGCCAAAAGGCGCCTGATCTCGGCGCAAAGCGCAGCCATAGCTTGGCTATGGCGAGCATTTGCAATGACGAGCAGGGGGCTTTTGGCGTGATGAGCGGGCATGATCGAAAAACTCTCAGCCTCTGAGGGGTCGGTATCACCATTTGGCACAACCCGGATTTCATCGGCCTACGAATACGGGTCCTTGAACCCGAGCCGCATGACGATCTCGGTTTCGAGCGCTTCCATCTCTTGCGCATCGTCATCCGCTTCATGGTCGTAGCCCTGCGCATGCAAGGTGCCGTGAACCAACAGGTGCGCGTAGTGCGCCTCCAGCGGAATCATCTGCTTGCGCGCTTCCTCGGCCACCACCGGCGCACACAGGATCAGATCCGCGGACACGACTGGCTCGCGGCTGTAGTCGAAGGTGAGCACGTTGGTCGAATAATCCTTGCCACGGTATTCGCGGTTGAGCAACCGGCCTTCTTCCGCATCGACCACGCGCACCGTGATCTCCGCCGGCGCAGACAAGGCCGCCCGAATCCATCGCGCCACCTTGTGCCGCGGCAGGTGCGTTCGGTGCGAAGGGTCGGCAAATTGCAGCGACAGCATCAATTCCGGACGACCCATCCTCATGTCGCCTCCGAGCGCGCCGCGTCATAGGCCTCGACGATGCGCGCCACGAGCGGATGCCGCACCACGTCGGCGGAGGTGAAATGCGTCGTGGCGATGCCGCGCACGCTGCGCAATACACGCTCGGCGTCGATCAGCCCGCTGTCGGTGCCGCGCGGCAGGTCGATCTGGCTCACGTCACCCGTGACCACGCACTTGCTGCCGAAGCCGATGCGCGTCAGGAACATCTTCATCTGCTCGGGCGTCGTGTTCTGCGCCTCGTCAAGGATGATGAAGGCGTGGTTCAGGGTGCGGCCGCGCATGAAGGCGAGCGGCGCCACTTCAATCGTGCCTTTTTCGAAGGCCTTGGTCACGCGCTCCAAGCCCATCAGGTCGTAGAGCGCGTCGTACAGCGGGCGCAGGTACGGATCAACCTTTTGCGCGAGGTCTCCGGGCAGGAAGCCCAGCCGCTCGCCCGCCTCGACGGCCGGGCGGGTGAGGATGATGCGCTGCACCATGCTGCGCTCCAGTGCGTCGACCGCGCAGGCCACTGCCAGGAATGTCTTGCCCGTGCCCGCCGGCCCGATCCCGAAGGTGATGTCGTGCTCGAGGATGTTGCGCAGGTACACGTGCTGGTTGGGCGTGCGGCCGGCAAGGTCGGAGCGCCGGGTGCGCAGCACCAGTTCGCCATTCTCCCCATCGTGCGCCCCCGGTGAGCGAGTTCCGCGCGCAGCAGCCGACGTTCCCGCCCCAGCACCTGCGGCTTCGGCCAGAGCAAGCTGGAAAGTTTCCGCAGGAATCGGCTTCTTTGCCCGGTCGTACATGGCCTGCAGGAGCCCGACCGCGCGCTCGGCCTGCGCCTTGACGCCCTCGATGCGGAAGGATTCGTTGCGCCGCGTGATGCTGACCTCGAGCGTGGACTCGATATCTCGCAAATGTTCGTCCATGCTGCCGCACAGGTGGGCGAGCCGGGCATTGTCCAGGGGGATGAAGGCGTGGCGCAGGATCACGTTGGGGTCGGCGTTCTTTCGAGGCCGCATTGTCGCCTTGCGGCGGCAGCCCGCCCACAAAGAGTTATGCGCCGGTTTGCAGTGACACCACAGGCGTGATGTGCATTTCGCGCCAGTCAATCGAGCGAACGGCTTGCATTCAGCGCCCGCGCTTCCTGCACAATCGCCCGCCATGCAGCCACGTGCCCTCGCGACCCTCATTCGAACTGTCCTGGCCGTGTGGCTGATCGCGATCGTCACAAGCGCGCAGGCCGATCCTATCGCCATCAACCAGGTCTCGAGCGTCAACAGCGCCGGCATCCATTTCCCTGAAGGCATCCCCGCGCAGCCCGTGCACCTGCCCGACGACTGGTCGCAATCAAGGCCCAAGTACGACGGCAGCGTCTGGTACCGCACAAGCTTCGACCGGCCTGCCGGCACCCGCCCCGACGAACTGCTTGCGGCCTACATTGACCGGGCCTGCACCAACCTTGAAGTCCACCTGAACGGCCACCGAATCTACAGCGGCGGGCGGATGACGGAACCGCTGACGCGCAACTGCGGCTACTCGCACCTCGTGACCTTGCCCGCTGCCTGGCTGCTGCCTCAAGGCAACGTGCTCGACATCCAGGTGGTCGGCTCCGCTTTGCAGCGCGTGGGCGCCCGCCAGCGTTCGGGCGGGCTGTCCGAGATCGTCATCGGCCCACAGGCCGAGCTGGCCCGTGAGCATGGCAGCCACTTGCTCTGGAGCATCGAGTCGGTCGAGCTGATCTCGCTGGCGCTCCTCATTCTTGGCGGGTTCATGTTGGGGCTGTGGTGGGTCAACCGCGGCGAGACCTCCTTGTTGTATTTCGGCCTGCTGCTTCTGGGCTGGGCGCTCATGTCGGTGCGCGTGTGGTGGCGCGACCTGCCGCTTGACACTGCCACCGTCGAATTCATCGGCTCCTGCGCCTACCCGCTGCTGGTCGCCTTTGCCGTGCAGTTCATGTTGAGCCACGCAGGCCTGCGGTCGCGCTTCATCGAGGCCGGGCTGATCGTGCAGTGTTTGCTGATGCCGCTCACGCTGATGATGGGCTGGCCGACAAGAATTTTCCTCGTGGCCAACGCTTGGTATTCGCTGCTGTCGCTGGAAGTCTTCGCGACCGTCGCGCTGTACCTCACCATGACCTGGCGCCAGCGTCGCATCAATTTCAAGTCGATGCTGTTCATCCTCACCTGCACGGCATTCGTGTTGCTCATCGAGATGGGAGTGCAATTGCAGTTGATCCCCTTGCCCAGGCTGCCGCTCACGCATTTCGCCCTGCCGGTGCTCTTTCTCGCGGTGGGCTCACGGCTCTTGCAGGTGTTCGCTCACGCCCTGCGCTCGGCAGAGGCGAACCGGTCCAGCCTCGAAGACCGAGTGAAGGAGATCACCTCTGAGATCGAACGCAACTTCGCGCAGCTTTCTGAACTGCGCGTCGAGCAGGTGACGGAAAAGGAACGCAAGCGCATTGCCGCCGACCTGCACGACGACTTGGGTGCCAAGCTTCTGACCATCGTGCACACCAGCGAAAGCGAACGCATCTCGACGCTTGCTCGCGAGGCGCTTGAAGAGATGCGGCTGTCTGTTCGCGGCCTGACCGGCAAGCCGGTTCGCCTCGCCGATGCGCTGGCGGACTGGCGCGCCGAGACCGTCCTGCGCCTGGGCCAAGCCAACATCGAGACAGACTGGAAGGGCCCGGCCGAGGAGATCGACCACTTGCTGCCGGCGCGCGCCTATGTGCAGACCACCCGCATCCTGCGAGAGGCCGTCAGCAACATCATCAAGCACAGCGGCGCGTCGCACTGCAAGGTGCGCTCCAGCGTGGGTGAACGCGATTTCGGCCTGCTTGTGCAGGACAACGGCAAGGGCATTCCGATGGAGCTGGACGGTAAGCTCGACCGCGGCCATGGCATGTCCAGCATGAAGCACCGCGCCAAGCAACTGGCGGGGCAATGTCTTGTGGAGTCAGGCCCAGGGTATGGCACCGTGATAAGGCTCACGCTGCCGTTGTAGCCTTTTTCGCACAGTGGGCGCTCACGCTGTAGGATTGCTCGATGAAAAACATCCTCTTGCTTGAAGACCTCCCGGAAATTCGCGCTTGGATGAAGCAGCTCGTGCTGCAGGTGTTTCCGCAATCGCTGATCTCCGAGGCAGCCCGCGTCCATGACGCACTCGAACTCATCACCGCAGTGAAGTTCGACCTGGCCCTTGTGGATCTGGGCCTGCCCGACGGTTCTGGAGTCGACGTGGTGGCCGCGCTTCGCGAGTCGCAGCCCGAGGCCCAATCGGTTGTCGTGACGATCCACGACGATGACGATCACCTTTTTCCCGCGCTTCAGGCCGGTGCCTTCGGGTATTTGCTCAAGGAACAGGCGCGCGAGCTGATCTCTGAGCAGTTGAAGCGCATGAGTCAGGGCGAACCGCCCTTGTCGCCGTCGATCGCGCGGCGTGTGATTTCGCATTTTGCCTCGCAGTCGCGTCCGCAGGAGCGGCCGCAGAACATGCCGCACGTGTCGCTGACCGATCGCGAAAACGAAGTCCTGTTGCGCGTGGCCAAGGGCTTCACGCTACCGGAGATCGGCGTGCAGTTGAACCTGTCACGCCACACCATCGCGGATTACGTGAAGCAGATCTATCGCAAGCTGAACGTGAGTTCGCGGGCGGAAGCTGCACTGGAAGCGCAGCGGCTGGGGTTGTTCAGGCGCTGATTCGTCAACCGGATGAAGTCCGGGAATCGGCTTTCGCGGCCAAGCATCCCCGGATGCATCGCAGCTACAAGCAGCGTCGCGATAATGCGCCGATGATTGGTCGACTTACCGGCGTCCTCGCGGAAAAATCGCCTCCGCAATTGCTTATCGATGTGAACGGGCTCGGCTACGAAGTCAATGTGCCCATGAGCAGCTTCTACAACCTGCCGGCACTTGGCGAACGTGTCACATTGCTCACGCATTACGTCGTTCGCGAAGACGCGCACGTGCTCTTCGGCTTTCTCACCCACGAAGAACGCACCACCTTCCGGGAGCTGGTGAAGATTTCGGGCGTGGGCCCGCGGACTGCGTTGTCCATTCTCTCGGGGCTGAGCGTCACCGAGCTGACTCATGCCGTGAGCCTGCAGGAAAGCGGACGTCTGGTGAAAGTGCCCGGCATCGGCAAGAAAACCGCCGAGCGGCTCCTGCTCGAACTCAAGGGCAAGCTGGGCGATGCGCTGACCGCCCCGACTACCGTAGCGAATGATGCGCAAGCCGACATCCTCCAGGCCCTCGTGGCCTTGGGTTACAGCGACCGCGAGGCCGCTACCGCCCTGAAGAACCTGCCGGCCGACGCGAGCGTCAGCGACGGCATCAAGCTAGCCCTGAAGTCGCTCGCGCGCTGAGCGCTGAGGTCACTGCGGAGGTGCAGCCGTCACCGCATGCACCTTCACGTCCACCGTCACTTCGCCCGCCTTCTCGAACTTGAGCGTCATCGGAAAGCTGTCGCCTTCCCTGAGCGGCGCCTTCAGGCCGACGAGCATGAAGTGCATGCCACCCGGCTGGAGCACAATGGTCTTGTTCGCCGGCACATCGATGGCATCGACCTGACGCATGCGCATCACGTTGCCGTCCATGCTGCTGGTGTGCATCTCCACGCTTCGCGAGACCGAGGTCTTGACCGCAACGAGCTTGTCGGACTTGCCGTGGTTTTCGATTTGGAGGTAGGCGCCCCCCGAGGGCTGGCCCGGCACGGTGGCACGGGCGTAGGTGTGGCCGATGGCAATGTCACCCACGCGCAAGTCATGGGCAAAGGAGATGAGCGATGCCGACGCGAGCGCGGCGCCAACGACGAAACGAAGAATTTTCACGAGAGGCATGCCTGGGATTGTGCCAAACGCGGTGTCGACGGCCATCGATAATGGCCCCATGAGCATCCAGACCGACGACTTCGAAGCGCCCCCACGCCGCGTGGTCAGCGCAGCGGCCGCGTCGCCGAATGAAGAGGCCATCGAACGCGCCCTGCGACCCAAGGGTCTTGCCGAATACGTCGGGCAAACCAAGGCGCGTGAGCAGCTCGAAATCTTCATCGGCGCGGCCAGGATGCGCAGCGAAGCGATGGATCATGTGCTGCTGTTCGGCCCGCCCGGCCTCGGCAAAACGACGCTCTCGCACATCATCGCCAACGAGCTTGGTGTAAACCTGCGGCAGACCTCGGGCCCGGTGCTGGAAAAGCCCAAGGACCTGGCGGCGATACTCACGAATCTAGAACGTAACGATGTGCTGTTCATCGACGAGATTCATCGGCTGAGTCCGGTGGTCGAAGAGATCCTCTACCCTGCGCTGGAGGATTACCAGATCGACATCATGATCGGCGAAGGGCCCGCGGCGCGATCGATCAAGCTGGATCTGCAGCCCTTCACCCTCGTTGGCGCGACCACGCGGGCGGGCATGCTGACCAATCCGCTGCGCGACCGCTTCGGTATCGTGACGCGGCTCGAGTTCTACTCGCCCGAAGAACTGGCACGCATCGTTCACCGCTCGGCTGGTTTGCTCAAAGTGCCCATCGATGCTGAAGGCGCTTTCGAGATCGCCCGACGCTCGCGCGGGACGCCTCGAATTTCGAACCGGCTGCTGCGCCGCGTGCGTGATTACGCTGACGTGAAGGGCAATGGGAGCATCGTCAAGGCCATCGCCGACAAGGCACTCGCCATGCTGGACGTCGATCCTCAGGGCTTCGACGTGATGGATCGCAAGCTGCTCGAAGCGATCATTCATCGATTCGATGGCGGGCCCGTGGGTCTCGACAACGTGGCGGCGGCGATCGGCGAAGAACGCGACACCATCGAGGACGTGATCGAGCCTTATCTCATTCAGCAGGGTTTCCTGCAGCGCACGCCACGCGGACGCATCGCGACATTGGCGGCGTTCCGACACCTGGGCGTCGTGCCATCGAAGTCGGCAGGGGAATTGTTCGAGTAGAAGCACACGACTCGGCCTTCCCGCAGCTTTCCCGCAGCCTTCACGCAGCGCTTCCGACTTTGTCGGCCGACTCGCCCCGCGTGTCTTCGTCGAGGTGGAGTGTGTCGCTCCAGCCCACGAGCATGAAGCCTTCGGGTGTGTAGAGCACCCGGTTGATGCTTGCGTTGCCGAGCTGCCAAGAGCGTGGCGCCTGCAGGTCGATGCGCGAGGCAGCGCGGTACAGGCAGTCCATCACGCCACCGTGCGCCACGAGGGCAATGGTCTGTCCGGCATGCGCCGCTGCGAGACGGGAGGCCGTGCCCACGCAGCGTTCGTAGAACACCGGCAACGACTCGCCGCCCTGCGGCGCAAAGCCGAGGTCGCGTTTTCGCCAGCGCTCGCTTTCCACGGGCCAGCGTTCTCCGATCTCTTTCCAGGTGAATCCTTCGAACTCGCCGAAGTGGCGCTCGCGCAGCCCGATATCGGTCACGATGTCGCAACCTGTGCTGTCAGCCACCGCGCGCGCGGTTTCATAGGCACGCAGCAGGTCGCTCGCATAGATGGCGACGATGCCCTCGTCGGCCACCGCGCCGCCGAGCCGCTTCGCCTGCCATCGCCCCATGTCGTTGAGCGGAATGTCGAGCTGTCCCTGGATTCGCGTGTCGACATTCCACGCGGTCTCACCGTGGCGAATCGCGATGATTCGGGTAATCTTGTCCTGCATTGAAAACTTCAGAGGCTGAGAGTATTTCGAGCGTGTCCGAGCAGCATGTCAAAAGGCGCCTGATCTAGGCGCAATGGCGAGCATTTGCAACGACGAGCAGGTCTTTTGGCGTGATGAGCGGGCATGATCGAAATACTCTCAGCCTCTCAGTCGCCGATTGAGGGTGTAAGTGCCGGAATGGGTGGCTTCCCCTCGCACATAGGGATAGATCGCCTCGCGAACCTGCGCACCGGTGAATGCACCATGAACTGGCGCACGCTCGATGCCAAGCGCATAGAGCGTGAAGACGTAGTGATGCACCAACGAATCATTGAATGGCGGAAACGGCCCGTCGTAGCCGAAGTATTCGCCTTTCATCTGCTCGTCGCCCCCGAACCAGCCAGTGAAATCGTTGATGCCATGGCGTGCGCCGTACAACGTGGCTGGGCCAGTCTTGCCGCGGGGCGTGAAACCGCTGCTGAATTCGCCCTCTGCGATTTGCGTGAGCGAAACCGGCAGATCCACGAGCACCCAGTGAAAGAAGTCAACCCGCGCCAGATCGGCGGGGATTTCTCGGTCCATCTTGTTCACGTCGTCGCCGAGACTGGGTACGTCGAAGTCATGGCATATCAGCGCGAGCGACAGGGTACCCTGTGGTACGTCACTCCACGCGAGGTGCGGATTGCGGTTGTCCGAGAAGACGGGCTTGCCAGATGCATCGAGCCGACCGGCCGCGTATTTAGCCGGAATGTGCTCGCCGTTGACCCAACTGTCACTCCAAAGCTTCATTGTGATGTCTCCATCGTTTCCTGCGTATTCTCGAACACCCTCAGAGGCTGAGAGTTTTTCGAGCGTGACTGAGCAGCACGTCAAAAGGCACCTGATCTAGGCGCAAAGCGCAGCCATAGCTCGTGCTATGGCGAGCATTTGCAACAACGAGCAGGGGTCTTTTGGCGTGATGAGCGGGCATGATCGAAATACTCTCAGGCTCTCAGACACCCCAGACGATCTCTTTGTCTGCGGCATGTGCGCGCTTCATCATGTCCACGAGCGGCCAAGCACGCTGCTGCAGACTCACGCCGTCGCGTGCGGAGATCTGCCGCCCCTCGGCGGCGGCTTCTGCTTCATCCTGTTTGCGCTGGGCCTCGTCCGCCGCCACCGCCTGCTCGATGGCTTGGATGGCCGCTGGCATGGCTTGCGGCTCGATGATGCCCTTGGGCGCGGGCGACTTGCCAATGACGCGGAGTACCTCGTCGCCATTCGGCCCCATCATGATCACATCGCCGGACGCATTGGACTTGAACTTGTAGATCATGGCGGGCCAGTGTCCTTGTAGATGTAGCTTCGATTGAACGGGAACGGCGATTGTGCCCCCGTGATCGGACCGTCATTCAATTCGCCGCTCGGTCGCGACGCGAGCATCTGATGCAAGGAGATCCAGCCGCGCTCGAAGCTCATGGCGCTGCCGGCCAAGTACAAGCGATAAGCGCGCACGACGCGATCGGTGGCAATTTGGCGCGCCCGATCGAGCTGAGATTCCAGGCCGTCGCTCCATGCCCATAGGGTCTTCGCGTAATGCGGCCGCAGGTTTTCGACATCAAGCGGCTCCAGCCGAGCCTCGCTCATCACCTTGAGCACGTGCGACGCGTGCAGCAACTCGCCTCCAGGAAAGATGTAGCGCTCGATGAAGTTGCCCATGCCCGCACCAAGCTGATCGTTGCGCGTGCCGCCCGAGGTGATGCCGTGGTTCATCAACAGGCCGCCCGGCTTGAGCAGGCGCCAGATCTTGTCGAAGTAGTTGCGCAGGTTCGCGCGCCCGACGTGCTCGAACATGCCGATGGAAGCGACCCTGTCGTAGGGCTCGTCCTCGGGCAGTTCGCGGTAATCGCGCAGTTCGATCTTCACGCGGCCAGCCAGCCCCTTCTCTTCGATCAGGCGGCTGACGTGCGCATGCTGGTTCTTACTGAGCGTAATGCCGTGCGCCTGAACGCCGTAGTTTTCGGCCGCCCACAGCAGCAGGCCGCCCCAGCCCGCACCGATGTCCAGGAAGCGCTCCCCTTCTCGCAGCATGAGCTTCTTGCACACGTGGTCGAGCTTGGCCTCCTGTGCCTGCGCGAGGGTCATGTCGGTGTCGCGAAAGTAGGCGCACGAATAGATGCGGCGCGGGTCCAGCCACAACGCGTAAAAATCATCGGAAACGTCATAGTGGAAGGCAATCTGCTCGGCGTCCATGCGCAACTGGTGCCGTACGCGCGATCGGTTGGTGCGGATCAGCGCGCGCCACCAGCGAACCGGGGCACCGCCACCGTGCGCCGCCTGGGTCGGATCGGCGCCGATCATCTGCGCGGCGATCTCCATCAATTCGCGCATGGATCCAATGACCTCGAGCCTGCCTTCGACGTGATCCTCGGCCACGCGCCCGACCTGACCGGCGGCGATACACGCCAACGACGAAAGGTCGCGCAATTTCAGCGTCACACGTGCATCGGATGCGCCCACACGTTCACCCGCCGGCAGTTCCACCGCCAGCGGAATCTGCAAGGCCAGGAGCTTTCTCTCGAGCAGCGAAGTGATGGAAACCATGGCGCCCCGCTTGTGAGACGCAAACACTGTACAAAAATCGGATGGGGATGTCGCGCGGCGGGTCATCGGGGCACAGCTGCAGCAGCTTTCTCAGTTCAAGCCCCGCCCAAACCCCGTATTCAGCACATCCGTCTCGCTCATGCAGATACTGCCGTCCACGCCCCACTCCACCCTCGTAATCCCCGGCCAGAGGTTTTCGATGCGGCGCAGTTCGGCCTCCTGCTGGGTCAACTGCCCACGCTGCATGCGCAATTGGTCTGCCAGTTCGGCGTTTTCGATGCGCAACCGACGCGTCTCAACCGCGTCGCGGATCGCCGCCAGCAACTCGGCTTCGCCCCAGGGCTTGATCACGATCCGCCCGACCTGCGCCACGTTCACTGCGTCGATCACCGTGTCGAACTCGCGCGAGCCCGACAGCAGGATTCGGCCGGTCTGCGGCTGCACTTCCTTGATGCGCCGAAGCGTCTCCACGCCGTCGAGTTCGGGCATGCGGTAGTCCGACACGACCACGTCGATGATTCGCTCCTGCGCCGCCTCGATGGCCTTGAGCGGCGAGGTGAAAGTCTCGACGGCGTGAGGCCGGCCGGGCACCGGTGGATGCAGGCGCAACACGCGCTGCAACGCGGACAGCACGTGCGCTTCGTCGTCAATCAGCAGGATTCGGATTTCGGTCATGTCGTACTCCGGTACACGGTCACTTCGATGTCCTTGCCGACACGGCGCTGGAAAGAATCCAGCCGACGGATCATCGTGTCGTCCAGCAGATGGTCCTTGGACAGCAGCAACACGCCAATGCCCGCGGTGAGATCTTGCGCAAGCACCATCCCCGCTTTCAGGCCGGACACGGGCAGCTTCCGGGTCGGCACGGCGCTGGATTCTTCATTCAATAGGGCCACGAGGGCTTGCGACACCTTTGGATCAAAGCGCGTGTCGCTGCCGTTCTTGAGCCAGTTGCAGGCGTCCTGGTGCGAGAAGGCGCGCGTTTCGATGCTGCCGGCACGAAGCCGCTCGTACTCGCTCGCGGCGCGAAGCACGCGGGAGCCCAGAGGAATTGCGTCGCCCTTCAAATTTGCGGGCATGCCCTTGCCGTCCCAACGTTCATACAGGCAGCGCAGCACGCGGCCCGCGCCGCGCAGTGACTGCAACGACATCAGGTAGCTGTCGGCGTTGAGCGGATGCTTCATGAATTCATCGCGTTCACGCCCGGTGAGCGCATGCAATGGTGTGGTCAGCCATTTCTCGGAGAATGTCAGCTTGCCGAGATCTTCGAGCAGTGCCGCATAGATGGTGTCCTGCAACTCCTCGCCGCACAGGCCCACGCGCGGCCCGAGGTTCTTCACGTGGTCCGCCACGCGTCGTGCGCAGCCGCCGGTGAGCCCCGGCCGCTGTTCGAGGATGGTGGACAACACCTTCAACGTGCCTTGAAAGTCCGCCGAGATGCGAGCATGCGCCGCCTTCACGTCGTCGGTGGCCTTTTGCAAATCCTTGGTGCGCTCCTGCACCTTCTGTTCCAGCTGTTCAGCATGCGCCGCCAGCTGGGCGTTCTGCTCCTTCGTGAGCGCGAGCAACTGGTCGCGTTCGCGCGCGAGGCGTTTGCGTTCCAGGCCGTCGTGCAGCACCGACAGCAGCACGTCGTCATCCCAGGGCTTGGAGAGGTAGCGGAAGATTTCGCCGTTGTTCACCGCCTCGATCGTCGAGGTGATGTCGGAGTAACCAGTGAGCAGGATGCGCACTGCCTCGGGCATCTTCCGGCGCGCGGCCTGCAGGAATTGCGCTCCCGTCATCTCGGGCATGCGCATGTCGGAAATGATCGCGTCGACGGGCTGAGTCTCGAGAACCTGCAGGCCTTCGGCCCCGCCAAGCGCGATGTGCACTGTGAAGCCACGCGAACGCAACGTGCGCCGAAGCGCCGAGACGATGTTCGGCTCATCGTCGACGGCAAGCACCGAAAAGCCCGTGCCGATGACCTCAGCCATGAGCCACCTCCTCTTGCAGTTGCCCTTCGCGCACGCGCGGCAGCACGACGCGGAAGCTCGTTCCCCGGCCGGGCGCGCTCTTGAGCACGATCTTGCCGTTGTGCTTTTGCACGATCGAATATGACACCGACAGGCCCAGCCCCGTGCCCTTGCCCACCGGCTTGGTGGTGTAGAAGGGTTCGAAGATGCGCGCCTGCACCTCGGCCGGCATGCCGCATCCGTCGTCGGCCACTTCGACCCACACGCGGGCGTCGTCGAATCCCGATCGCAAGGTGATGGTGCCCTTGTCGGGTATCGCCTGCGCGGCGTTGACGAGCAGGTTCATGAATACCTGGTTGAGCTGTGTCGGCAGGCAGGGCACGTCAGGCAACGGCACCAGATCCTTCACCACGGCGGCCTTGTACTTGACCTCGTTCTGCACGATATTGAGCGTGCTTTCCAAGCCCTTCACGAGGTTGGCGTTTTCCCAGTCGTCGCTCTTGTCGACGTGCGAGAAGTCCTTCAGGTCCTGCACGATCTTCTTCACGCGGTCGAGACCCTCCCGGGTTTCGCTCATGAGCTGCGGAATGTCTTCTTCGAGAAAATCGATGTCGCAATGGGGCTCGGGTCCGTCCCCCTTGCCGCGCAGGTGGCGCACCACCGTCAGCAGCTCGTCCATGTAGTCCTGCAGCGTGCTGATGTTCGAGCAAACATAGCCCACCGGGTTGTTGATCTCATGCGCCACGCCCGCCGCCAACTGGCCGATGGATGCCATCTTCTCGGACTGCAGAAGTTGCTGCTGCGTCGCCTGCAGTTGCGCATTCATCGCGCGCATCTCTTCGTTGAGTTGCGACAGCCGATCGATGCGCTCCATCTGCTCGGTATGGAGGTTGGCGTTGTCCACCACCAGCGCCACAAGGGTCACGAGAGAACGTCCGCGCTTCAGGTCGTCCTCGATGAAGGGTGCCCCTTCGCCAATGCGGTTCATCGACAGCGCGCCGACCCGGCGGCTCTTGATCGCGAGCGGCCAGCAAATCGCCGAACGCGGACGGTTCTGCGGTCGCTGCGGGGCATTGAGATCGTCGACGGATCGCTTGAGCTCGCCATTGATGAGCAGGGGCTCGCCGCTTTGCGCGACCTTGCCCAGCACGCCGGTACCCAGCGCCACCGTCTGCCCGACGACGCAGTCTGGCAGGTCGATGCCGGCGACGATGCGCAATTGCGACGGCTCCTGTCGATCCACTACCGCGAGGCTGCCGCTTTGCGCGCCGAAGCTGCGCACGATGTGGCTCAGCATGGCCTGCAAGGCCTCGCTTTCGCCCTCGGCTTTCCGGCTGAGCTCGTGCAGCTCTTCGACGAGCGACAGTGCGGCTTCTGAACTCGCATCCATATGATTCTCGACTTATCCGTTCAAGAGACTGGCCAGGGTTTCGATCTCGCTGCGCGCCTCGTCCACGACCTGATTGACCGGCGCGAGGGTGTCCGTCGACAGCTTGGCCACTTGCACCGCATCTTCGGCCGAGCCTGCAAGGCGATTCGCGACCCACACTGCCTGTTGTACGAGCGTGAGCTTCGACAAAGGCGGCTCGGCGTGATGGTGGCGTGCAGCGTCGGCAATGGCCTGCGGCAGGCCCCAGGCTTCCAGCAAGTCCGCGCCCAGACTGTCATGCGTCTGGCCGAAGCGTTCGGCCTCCAACACACGCACGTCGCCGTCTGGCATTTCGGCGTGCAGCGCGGCATAGGCGGCGCCATGAATTTGCATCAGATGCACCTGGCCCATGTCATGAAGCAGGCCCGCCGTGAATGCAAGGTCCGATGCAGCCGAATCGTCTTCGATCAGCCGTCGCGCCAAGGCTGCGCAGCTCACGGTGTGATGCCATTGCGTGCGCGCGAAGCCCGGGTCGATATCGGCATGGCGCAACGGCGTGACCACCGCGAGCGACATCACCATGCGGCGCACCGCGCCCATGCCCAGCACCATGACGGCATCGGACACGCCCGCGATCTGCCGGCGCATGCCGAAAAATGGTGAATTCACGAGCCTCAGCAACGAGGCGGTGAGCGAGGGGTCGAGCTCGATCAGTTTGCCGACGTCTCCTGCCGAGACGTTCGGGTCCTGCATCTGCCGGATCAACTGCACGGCCACCGCGGGGAATGGCGGAGGCAGCAGCGGTCTTTTCGCGCTGGGGGTCGCACCCTCGGGCGTGGTGCTCTTCGGAGAACTTTCGTGCTGCGCACTGCGGTACTCGCTCTTGTAGCAGTCCTGGGTGCTCATGATCTGGCTCCCTGAAGCAAGGTGATGACAGTGCCCGTCCCGCGCGATAGTGCGCCCAGGCCGTTGCACCGCACTTCATACATCACATCGCCGATCTGCACCAGCCGCAAGTCGTTGCAGGCGTCCGCGAAAGACCCTGACAGCCCATCCAATGGCAGCACGTCGTTCACGTGCTCACCGACGACCGATGCGCCGCCGCCCAACAGCATGTCTGCAGCAGCATTGCTGATGGCAATCATTCCGCTCGCGTCCACGCCCAGGATGGGGACCGGCACCACGCCCAGCGCTTCGTGGGTGACGTCTAGCGCCACCTCTTCGCGCTGAAGGCGTTCCTCGTTTTGCTGCAGGCGGCTTTCCAGCAGCTTATTGATGTCGCGCAGGCGCTGCTGCAGCAGTTGGCTCTCGGCCACCATCTCGTATTGCCGGAAGGCCTGCTCGATTTCCTCGTTGAGCTGGACGTCGTTCCAGGGCTTGGTCAGAAACTTGTAGATCGCGCCTTCGTTGATGGCCTCCGTCACCGATTGCAGTTCGGTGTAGCCCGACAGCACGATGCGCACCGTGTCGGGATAGATCTGTTTTACCCGCGCGAGAAAGTCCGTGCCGCGCATGAGGGGCATGCGCTGATCGGACATGACCACGCCCACGGGATGCCGCCCCAGAAGTTCGAAGGCTTCGTCAGGCATGTTCGCGATGTGCACCGTCCAGGGCTGCGCACGGAACACGCGACGCAGCGAGCGAAGGATGTTGGGCTCATCGTCGAGGAGCAGCAGATGGCGCGCGCTCTGCTGCACCTGCGCGGCCTGCTGAAAGATGCGGCCCGACTGAAGCATGGCGCTCGCTTCGCGGCGGAACTGGTTTTCAGCCAGCGCCTTGGGCAGTTCGGATTCGAGCCACTGTCGCGACGCCAGGCCTGGGTCCTGATCGCAGCGGAGGATCTGCATCTGCAGGCTCGCGTCCTTGCACTCGCCCACGTCTTCCTGCATGCCGACGTAGTGCGTGAGCGCGCCATGTTCGTCGACGATTGGCGCAAGACTCAGGCGGTTCCAGAAGGGGCTGCCATCGCGGCGGTAGCTGCGCACGACGGTCGTGAGCTTTTTGCCTTGCACGATGGCGCGGCGGATGTCCGCACAGACGTCGGCATCGGTCTCAGGCCCATGCAGAAAGGCACAGCTGCGGCCGAGCACCTGGTCGAGCGTAAAGCCGGTGAGTTCGATGAAGGCAGGATTGGCGTAGACGACGGGCGAACCTGGAAGCCGCAAGTCGCACAGCACCATCGCTGCGCGAGAGGCGTCCAGCGCCTGCATCAAGACATGATTGGGCAGCGGTCTGGCCGCCGCGGCCGGAATCGGCCCCACCACCGTCAACATCTTGTACCGCTCCCTTGAGACATTCCCTTGCAGTGCGATGTTTATCGGGTCACCGCATCTGCTCTTGCATGATTCCAGGGAAGATCTCTGTGCAAAGCGTGTTAAAGCGCCTGTTTTGGCCTCCAACTTGACGAGGAAGCCGGCTGGTCTTCGGTTTCGACGCCTTCGGGCCCTCAGAGACTGAGAGTATTTCGATCATGCCCGCTCATCACGCCAAAAGCCCCCTGCTCGTCGTTGCAAATGCTCGCCATAGCCAAGCTATGGCTGCGCTTTGCGCCTAG